>JADGAZ010000022.1:43762-71873 GCA_015231755.1 Magnetococcales bacterium
TTCTTGTTCTTGTTCTTGTTCTTGTTCTTGTTCTTGTTCTTGTTCTTGTTCTTGTTTTGGGTTTCCCTGGCTCTTGGTCTGAAGGCGAGAGCGTTTGCAGGTGGCGACCGTACCGAGGGGATCCCAATGAAAATCTGCCATTTGTGGATTCTTTTTAGCGGACTTTTTGGATTAATTCAAGCAAAATCTGCGGGTTTGGTGTTTTTTTTAAATAGAAATAATTCTTGATTGCGACGTTCGTCCGAGAGCTGTATTATTCTGGCGACAATCAACTGACATGAACGCTTGATTCTTGCTGTGATTCCACTCATTGTGAGCGTGGAAGAGTATTTGTAATAGGTATAGTGTTAATTTACGATCTTTTTATGGATCTTTTTATGGATGATCTTGATGAGATTAATTGGTTCCGTTTGGATCGCAGGCTCGTAGAATACACATGCAATGCAAGATTTGCAGATTTTAATTTTTGGTGGCTGTTTTTAGGCTGGTCTTAAAAGTATTATAAAAAACATAAGGATTTAAATGTGGATAAACGGTCTGGTTTTCAGTTTCTGTTCAAAACCATTGCGTCAGAGGCTGTTCGTCTGTAACCTTCCCGGTAAAATTCACAGGTTACCCCATCGTCGGATGATCAGAAACAGGAAGGCTATCAAATGATTGCAATTGCCACTTTTTTCTCTGGACTTGGAGGGCATTTGGTTTTGGCCTTCCTGGTGATCAGTGGCTTCTTGATCAGCTTGGGGCTGTTTTATTTTCAAACCCGACGCATCGGCAAACAGGTCAAAAAGGGGCTGCGTCTGATCGAAGAGTGCAGTCTGTCTCCGGATCAGAATCAAACCCAGGATCCCTTGAAACGGGATCTGATCCGCAAACAACGTTTCGCCAGCCAGTGGACCCGCTTCCAAAGAGGCATGTTGGAACCCGACATGCATTTTTTTGCGTCGGCGTGGGCGGAGTTCCAAAAACATTTGACCCTGCCCACCACCAATGCCGCTCTGCCCATCCGCACCACGGCGGAACCGGCTTTATATTTTAACGAGCGCAGTCTTTATTTTGTCAATATCAATTCACGTTTGTACGATGCCATCCCCGGATTTTTGACCGGTGGGGGTATTTTCGGCACCTTTGTGGGTCTGGTCGCTGGCATCTATCTGGCTCAGGACGGGATGTCCGCCGGTCCCCAGGAGATGAAACAGGCGATGAAGTTTTTGATGGGCGGTGTCTCCACCGCCTTTCTGACTTCCATTTTCGGTATTGGCCTGTCCATTCTGTTCTCCATTCTGGAAAAGCGTCGGCAACACTGGGTCGGTCGTCTGGTTCAGCGTTTCAGCGAGCAGTTGGAAACCTGTCTGGAGATGTCCCATGACGAAAACAGTGGCTTGTCCCGCATCCACACCGTGCAGATGGAACAACTGATCGAGTTGCGCAAACTGTGTCAGATCCTCAAGGCCCCTGCCGCAGATCGGGGAGCCGCCACCGCCGGCGGCGCAGGGGACATGGATACCCGCATCGGGGCGAGTCTGGCTCCGGCTTTGGGCAAGATGTTTGAAACCCTGGTCCGGTATCAAGACAATCAGCGTTCCGCCCATCAGGATTCCCTGCAATCGGCTCTGGCCCCCCTGCTGGATCAACTCCAGTCCACCCTGGCGCAGAAATTGGGATCCATCGAACTGGGTCTGTTTTCTCTCAACGAAAATCTGCGCAAGCAACAAGAGCTTCAGACCGGTCTGTGGGAAGACCTGAGAGATGGCAGTCAGAAAGGGTTGCTCGATACCGCCCGGAATATACGGGAATCCATGGATGGCCTTGGCGTCAGCATGTCCACGTTGATGCGGGAGTCCGCCGAAGGCTCTTTCGGTCGTCTGGATCAGGCGGTGCAGACCCTGACCGGCGCCGTGAACGATATGAAGAACGCCCAACAGCAACTGCATCAGGATTTGGTCGGCGCGGTTACCCGCATCGAGGTGGACCAGCAGAGTCAAACCGATCAGAAGATCCAGACATTCGCACAAAATGTTTCCAGCTTGCATACCAGTCTCGATCAGCACAATGAACGGCTCGCCCTGTCTCTGAAAGACGCCGCCCACACTCTGAAAGAAACCCTCGACCATACCCAGAATTTCCTTTCCGGCAAACAACGGCAATCCGCCAAGGATCTGGACGACTTGTGGCATCGCGGGTTGTCCAGTCTGGCGGATGTGGCGTCGAACATGAAGCATTCCCAAATGGAAGTGGCGGCGATCTTGAAAGATTCCACGGTGGGACTGAAAGATTCCACCTCGGGCCTGAGTGGACGGCTGGAGCGCACCATCGCCGATCTGGCGGATGTGGCCGCCGGCATGCGGAGTGCCCAGGTGGAGATGTCCGTGGCGCTGCGGGACTCCTCGACGGGGCTTGCCGGACGCATGGAACGCACCATGACCGATCTGGGCGCCGTGGCCGCCGGCATGAAATCCGCTCAGATGGAACTGGTGGGACTGCTGCGGGAATCGGCGAACAGTTTCAGTGGTCAGATGAGCAACAGCCTGGAGGATCTGGCCCGCTCCTCCACCGCCATGCTGGCGGTGCAAAACGAAATGCAACGCATCTTCGGCGCCGCACCCCATCTGCTGGTCGCCACCGAGAAACTCCTGAATGGCATGGAACGGTTCCAAGAGCAGGTTGGCTCGAAAATCGATACCCTGGCGAGTACCCAATCCCGGGAGGACGGTGCCCGCATGAATCCGGAAACGCTGCTCGATCACATCACCCGTCTCATGGAACGTTCCCGCGCGACCGAGGATCAGGATGTCGCCAGTGTTTCCAAATCCATGGTGGTGGCCGGTGAATTGATCCTCCACGCCGCCGAAAGCCTCGAACAGACCGCAGCCGGCATGGCCAGTCATTTTGCCACCTCGATCAATCATCTTTCCAGCAATCAGGCGGAAATGATCAGTGGGTTCCACGCATCCAGCGATGGGATCACCTCTCGACTGGATGACGCCCTGGCGTCGTTGGTCCAGCATTTTTCCAGCAATCAGGCGGAAATGATGCGTGGATTCCATGACTCCAGCGATGGAATCTCCTCCCGGCTCGACGACGCCCTGGCCTCTTTGGTCAATCGTTTTTCCAGCAATCAGGCGGAAATGATACGTGGATTCCACGAATCCAGCGATGGGATCTCCTCCCGACTCGACGCCACCCTGGCCTCTTTGAAAATCACCATGGAAGGGGTGCGTCATGCCATGGGCGAATTGCAACGTTCCGTGATCCAGGCGTCGTCCGCGTCGGCCCAACCCCAACCGGTCATTCAGGCGCCGGTGTTGGAAGATCGACAGATGTTCCAGCAACGTTTTGAAGAGGTTCTGGGAGGCATCCTGCATTATATCGAACGCATGGACGCCAACCATCAGGCCACCATCCACAGCATCAACGATCGCAATCAGGCGGTCGCCACGGTGCTGCAACAGTCCCACGAAAAGCTCAACCTCGGAAACGAGGATCTGGAAAATCTGCTCCAGTCCACGGCGGTATCGTTCCAGCAGGCGGCCTCCGAAATCAACGTCGCCGCCAACCGCATGTCCCAGACGTTGCAGCAATCCACCCGCTGGTCCGAAGAGAGCCGTCACGCCATCGCCGGGGTGATCGATTTTTCTTCAACGTTCGATCAGGCCCAGGGTCGTTTTGGTCAGATGATCGATGCCATGGAGTCCGGTGCCATGATGATCGCCGTGGCGGGAGAACGTCTGCAAACCAGCAGCGACAAGTTGGAACGGGTTTCCAACGCGATGAACGATACCCAGGAGACCGCCCGTCATACCCTGGCCGCCATTACCAAGGCCCACGAGCAGTTGCGCAACCTCTGGCACAACTACGAGACCCGCTTTGAGGGGGTGGATGAGTCGTTGGGACGGACCTTTGTGAATCTGAACAACGGGTTGCAGGAATTCTCCGACCGGGTGTTGCAGTTCATTTCCGGTGTGGACGACCATATGGGCGGCATCAGCGAAAAACTGGGCTACAGCATTGGGGACTTCGGCACCAAGTTGGAAGACCTCAACGACAGCATGAGCGGCTTTTTGGAAAAGATGTCCACCATCCTGATCCGACCCATCCAGGAGACCGCCCGTCAGGTGGCCCTGGCCGGAAACCGCATTCACGACACCATTCAAAGCGTCGAACAGCTTTCCCATTCCATTTCCATCACCGAAGGCACTGCCCGGGATGGGGCGGAACAGACCCTGGCCGCCTTCCAGGATGCCCAGGAACGGATGAAATCCACCATCGCCATGATGCAAAACCAACTGCAATCCACCTGGGCCGAACACCAGAACCGGTTCGATCAGGTGAACGCCTCCATGCAACAAACCATGGCCTCGATCAACAGCGATCTGGAGGACTTCTCCTCTGAGAAAATTCTGGAATTCATCGGTGGCGTCGATGAACACATGGAAAGCGTCTCGCAACAATTGAAGGATACCATCGGGGACTTCAATTCAAAGCTGGACGATCTGAACGATTCCATGTCCTTTTTTGTTCAAACCCTGTCGAGCGTAAAGTAACGGATCTCCCATGTATCAGCGACGCCGAGATATCAGGGGGCCACAGTACACAGCCCATGACTATTCCATCTCCATCAGCGATGTGATGTCGGCTTTGCTTTATGTTTTTATTGTCATCCTGATTATTTTCTCATTCAATATGGGCAATTCCGAAAACGATTTTCGTTCCGAGTACATCAAGGCCGCCAAGGAACGAGAACGCATGGAAAAAATCAACGAAGAACAGAATGAGAAACTGAAAAAACTCGAAACCGGAATCGTCGAACTGCATGATCTGGCGGCCCATCTCAAGCGGGATCTGGATCAGCACATGGCCAAGACCGCTCAGCTTTTGTTTCAACTGCTCACGGACATTCATCGGGACTTGCAGACCAACGAAAATCTCAAGGTTTTCATCGATCCCAATCATGGCCTGCTGCGTCTGCCCAATGAAATTCTTTTTCCGTCCGGATCGGCCCAGTTCGCCCCCGGCGGAGAGGAGACCCTGAACAAATTGACCCGGGTGTTGGCGCGGCATCTGCCCTGTTACGCCGGTACGCTGGAAAGCACCAACCGACCCTCCTTCTGTGAAGATCGACAATGGAATCCCGGTACGCTCGACGCGGTTTTCATCGAAGGGCACACGGACAACATTCCCTTGAGCCGGGCCAATCCCCACAGCAACAATTTGCATCTGTCCGGGATGCGGGCCATCAAGACCTTCGAGACCCTGCTGGGCAGCGAGAATCCGGATGCGGGCGTCGAGAGGGCGGATTCGGTTCTGGGCGGATTGCGCAACCAGAAAGGGCAACCTGTTTTCGGGATCAGTGGGTATGGAGATCGTCGTCCGGTGATCTTTTATGCGGAACCCACCCCCGACGCGGCCAATCGACGCATTGACATACGGTTTTTCCTGGTCAATCCGAAACCTCCTGCGGTCATTCCCCAGCTTTTTGAAGAGTTGGATCGCTTGACCCAAAAGCTCGATGCCCTGAAATGAGCTTAAAACGCGCACTCATCAATCATCAGTACACGTTTTTTTTCCCGATGCAGATGCCCATCGGTGGCAAACTCGCCCGTGCCGAAGAGAAGATTGCCGAACGACTGGCCGCGCTTCCCCTGATCCGGACCCCGGATGTGGAGGATCGGCAAATCGGTCTGGAGCGTGTCACCGACCATATCCGGGAAACCGGTACGCTTTCCGGTCTGTCCCGCAAGGATCTGAAACGGATGCCCTGGTTTTTGTTCGAGACTCTCGGTGACGGGCGTACCCTGGCGGATGATCCCGGTGTGTTGCGTCAGTGGGAGGAGTGGTTTGCCGCCAATCCTGGCAGTGGCACGTTGTCGGCGTTGGTTCACAATGTCTTGTTGCACTATCCCCAAGGCGGCCAGTTGGCTTTTTGGAAGAATTTGATCGAAAAACATCTGGTCCACAGTCGTCAACCCAGCCTGATGGCCTGGAAAGAACGGTGCGAACGGTTTCACCTGTTGGACCCGGATGGACCGCAGAGGTTTGCCGAGACAATCTATCGGGGAGAAGTCACCTATTACGATTTTTGTCAGGCGGCGGGGCTGTCCGGAGATCTGGCCCGAAACGGTTTCGTCCGCAAGGGGTTGGACCGTCTGCTGGTGATGATGGGTCGTTATGCCGACAGCAACGGTTTGCAGACCGAACAGCTTCAAACCCTGCTGAACGGTTTTCGCGATCAACAGGGTCGCTTCATGCAAATCGTCGCCGGTTTCACCACCCAATTGGCCGAAGTGTTGTTGCGTCCGTTTCAGGATCGTGAAGCCGAAACCCGTCTGCGCAATCTGCTGAGGGATTTCCTCATCAAAAATCTGGGCGATCCCCGCACACATCCGGCTGCTTGGCATGCCGTGGATCCCAAGGCGCGTCAGGTCATCATGCAATGGCTGGTCGGAAGACCCGCCCGTATCGATGACAAGCTTTGGATGTTTGTCCAGGAAGCGAACAAACAAATGGTGGAACTCGAAAACGATCTGTATCAATTGAAACATCGGCTCGGCGCCACGCCTCTGAATGTGATACCTCATGCCATTCAGCGTCTCAACGCCATCATGGGGGTGGCCGAATTTTTCAATCTGTTTGAAGTGATCCATCTGTGTCAAACCATGGAGTCGGTCTTGATCACACTCAGAGACAAGACCGTCTTGGCGGATGTCCCCATGATCGACGCCTTGATCGTTCAGCACGGTCGCTTGCAGGATGCCATCCGGGATGTGCCAGGATTTGTCTTTCACACCAGTTGAGCTAGGCTGGATGGATTGGGCTGGAAGCCCGGCACTGAAACTGCTATGATCCATCGTTGCCTTGACTTCTTGATTACGGACCACAGCCATTGACTTCCAGAACCGCTCAAGCCTGCCCCAAACCCTTCATTCCCATTCAACCGGTTGAAGACCAGGAAAAGCGTTCTGCGGCCCATTGTCGGCAATGCGCCAACAGCGCGGCGCGTCTTGACTTCATGGTGACCCTGTGCGAAGCCTTTTTCAGCACGACCATGGGGGCATTGACGGGCAGCGCGGGCCTGCATGCCCTGGCGTTGTTGATGGGAGGGGATATCCTCTCCAAGGGCATCAACTGGATGGCGATCCGATTTTCCCACAAAGCGCCAACCAATCAGTTTCCGTATGGTTACGGGCGGATACAGTTTCTGTCGGCGTTGCTGATCGGTGTTTTGTTGGTTTTTGGCGGTATGCTGTTTTTTGTTCACAATATTCAAGATATCCAGAACGGTCAGATTCAACGCGCCGGTGTGGTGGCCATTTTCTCTTCCCTGCTGCTGGCCGCCTCTTCCTGGATGATGTATCGCATCATGACCTGTACCGCAGACCACAACAACAATCCGGCCATTCGCGCGGCGGCCATGGACAATCGGGTGGACGCCTGGTCTGCCATTATGGTCCTGATCGGTGCGGTGTTGACCCATTTCAACTTCATCACCGCCGATCGCATCATGGCTTTGGTGGTCTCCATGCTGGTTGTCAAACTGGGTGGTTCCATCGTCATCGATGCGGTGCATGGTCTGCTGGACATGGGCTTGCCTGAGGATGTCCAGGCCCAGATTCAGCATTTTTGTTGCTCTTCACCACGAATCGCGGGTATCAAAAGTTTGAAAGGACGCCGCATGGGCAGCTCTTTCGCGGTGGATATCGAAGTGTTTCTGGCGGGAGAGTTGTCGGTGAAAGAATCCCACCTGGTCCGGATGGAAATGACCCGCACGATCCGCAACAAGGTCAAGCACATCGAAAACATTCAAATTACGTTTTTCCCCGCTCCCGCCCTCTCTCCTTAGAGACGTCATGAAAGGCGGGGAACCCATCCTGGATCCGTGTGGACCTGTGGATGGGTTCCTTTTGTGTCGCCATACCGGTTTTCTGCATGGCTCATGCGTCTTGCATCGGTTTGGTCTTAACGGCTTTTGATCCAGGCGTTCATCATGTCCACTTCTGTGCTTGACGCGGTTTTGCCATCGGGCGCGAAGATGTGGTAACAAGATTGGGATGAGGGGGGGGGATTGGTTTGGTATGAGCCGCCATGCCGGGATTTGCTCAGGGCAAAAATGCCCCCCGTAAAGATCAACTCCCGGACTTCCGCATTTTTTTCCACATAAGGGGTATTCTGGATTCCAGGCATGCGTAACGAGCTGTCGAGGATATCAAAATCGGTTGATCTTCCTGCCAGCCATTGGTCGAAATACAGACGCGCCGAATGACCCGGCAGGTCGGGGAAAATGGAGAAGATCAGACAGATTCCCGTATCTTCCAAATAGCGGGGCAGTTCTGTGATAATCCGTTGGACAATCTCATTGCCTGTTGCGCCCCCGCTCCAGAAATTGGAACCGCTTTGTGAACCCGCATCCGGGATGTAAGGCGGATGTGACACAATGGCATCGAATTCGCCTTCCGCAGGCTTGTACACATCACCCAGAAGAAATTCCACGTTGCCGATATCGTTGAGTGCCTTGCTGAAATTGGCAAAGGCGACGGCTCGTGGATTGTTGTCGATACCAATCACCTCGCGGCAATGCGAACTGGCGATGAGGGCGTGGACACCCGCCCCGGTGCATAAATCCAGCCCGCGATCCCGTTTTTTGCAGGAGAGAAGATGATCAATGACGGTTCCGAAAATAAAGGATCCGGCGAATAACCACATGACCTGATTCATGTCAGGATTTTTTTCGATTGGGTCGGTGACGATGTAGTGATCGAAGCAGGGAAACAGACTCAACGGTGCGCGAACCGTTGTATCCGATATTTCAATCAGTGACATTTCCGCCAGATGGTCAAGATCCGATGCCGGAAAGAATTGGCTGGCCGTTGCCAAGGGGATCGGGTTCCCATCTATGAACAAGGAGATCAACATGTCCGTTCCATTGCGGGGATCGGGTTGCCATGTCGGGCGACGAATCTTGTTGAATGGCACACCCAGGAAGGGATCCACTCCCAGGCGTTTGGCGCATTCCTGATACGTATATCCATTCTCTTTGAATCGTTTCACCACCCCATTCATGAATTTTTGTTGAATACATTTGGGTTCTGGTATTATTTGCATCTTCATGAGTCCTTTTGTAAAAAAGTCAGCCTTGCGTCAGCGTCTTTTTACTTTTTTTGTTGAGGAGTGTGGCCTGTCCAACAGGATGATAATTTTTTTTTGTTTGCTGTATATGGTTTTCTTGATGGGGGATTGACCTGCTTTGTGTTGCGGAAATTTTAGCTGTCCTGTTGGGAAGGGGTCTGACTGTTCGTCAATAAGACGGAGTATATCAAAAGTCCAGATTCTTTCAATGCATTTTGCTGTGTTTTGTGAAAGTGATTGTTTGCCTGGTCCACTATCAATCGTGAGCGTTGAATCGCTTTTCGTATTGATGATTTTTATAATGAGTATTTTGTGTCGGAAAGGGAGAATCCTGTATGGAATGTGTGCTTGTAGGTTGTCTGACAGTGCCGTATGGCCGTGAAGTTTGAAAATGCTTGGGTTGCCGATTGCCCTGATGTTTCCATTGCCCCTGTTGCGACCCGCATTGCGACCCGCGTTGCGACCCGCGACGCCTGCACCTTGAATGGTGTTGGCCATCGCGGGTCCAGCCGGTGGGCTTCAGGGGCTACCAGTGCAGGGTGACCCCCGTGAACAGATGGCTTGCCGTGTAATGGGTGGTGGGGCCGGTGACCTGGGTGGTGTAGCGGTCCATTCCGGCGTTGAGCAGCCAATCCACGTGGGATCCGAGCTGCCATTGCGCCCCGGTCATCACGCCCCCTTGCTGGGTGTCGGCCAGATTGAACAACACGGCGGTATCCCCGTCCACGCCGTAGATTCGTTGTCCCAGCAGGGCGCCCAATTGGGTCGAACCCGGCAGCCAGCCGTTCCCCGAGGGGAAATAGTGGGTCCACTTGAGTTCCACGGCATCGGTCCCCGAATGCTGCATGGCCCGCCGGGGATTGGAGACCCGGATGTCGTACCACCGGGCCTGAACCCATTCCGTACCGCCGTTCAGGGCGAAGCCGAGGGTCGGGGTCCACTGCTGAACGGTCAGGTCTCCGTTGCCGATCCGACTGTCGCCGTAGCCGCTCGCGGCATATCCCAGATCCACATAGCCGCTACGGCTTGTGTTCAGATAGGACATTTGCAAGGCGATGGTGCCCACATCGTCGGTTTCGTGGGTGGCGTCGTTGCTGGATGAATAGTAGCCGTCCATCCGCATGGTCAGCCGTCCGGGCAACCAGGAGGAGGTGACATGCACCCGGCCCGACACGAAACCGGTATCCTGATCCAGCGCCGGCAGGCCGGATTGCATCTCCAGACGCATGTGGGACAGAGCCAGGGTGATCCCGTAGCGCTCCGGACGTTCCGCATCAAAGGTCACGCCGTAGTCTCTGGCCTCATCCCGGGTGGTTTTTCCGTCATACGGCAAAAAGGTGAATTGGGGCGTCAGCCGAAATTGCCAGCCGTCCGGAATTCCGGAGTGGTTGTCGCCGCGCGCCTCCCCGGCAACGGCGTTCCCCGACATCAACGCCAGTGCCACCGCGACCGCCTGCCAGCCGTCGGGGCGGAGTTCTCGAAGCTCATTGTTTTTCATGACGTTGTTCCTTATTGGAAAGAAATTTTTGCTGGCACGGGTCCGTCAAGGCCGGACAATTTTTCACAGTTCGACCCACAGTTCGCTCTCTTCAAAAAAGGCGAAGGACTGGTACAGGCGCACCTGATTGGGCCAGCGGTATTCCATGGTCCGCAGCAACGGATTGTAGATCGCGGTGTAGAGGGTGCCAAACCCCTGGGCGTAGTTGGCGGTGAACAGTGGAGCATACTCGAAGGCGTTGACGAAGGATTCAATGCTCGTCAACGGATCGAACAGCTTGCCGATCAAAAATTGCTGCCGCTCGTAGGATCGGGAGAACATGGCGTAGTTGGTGACCACGCAATCCCCCTGATGATTGACCGCGAAGGGTTTGCAGGTCACGTTTGGCGCCGCCACCGGAGACAGTTCCACGCAGCGCACCTGTCCCTGGAGATCCAACAGCAGAATGTTGTAGGCCATGTGCGCCGGTACCCGGGTCAGCACCGCCACCGCCTCGTCCACGGTGGTGCAGAACTCCAGGATGTAGCGCAAGATGATGGGAATTCCGAACCCCTCGGTCACATCGCTCTTGCCGCCGAAGGAGAGGGAAACGCACAGCCCGTGTTCGTTCATGCCGTCGAGCACCCCCCAGAGGCAATCGGTGGAGGCGATCACATGGGTATCGTGCCAGCGGCTTTTCAGGATGCGGCCTTCGCAGTAGTCCGGGGCATAGTCGTAGTTGCGCACCAAAGTCGGCGTGTACCGGGTCCACACCGACTGGGTGCAGCCGGTCAGATAGGGGGCCGGACAGTAGAAACTCAACAATCGGGCATCCTGGGCATCCGCCTGGGTCAGTGTCAGCAGGTTTTCCCAGAAGGGCACCAGTTCGGGCATATGGGTCTCCAACGCCGCCCGGCACTCGGCGAGACCCGGCCGTTTCAGCTCTCCTTCGCTGGCGAACCAGCGCCGGTAGGCGGGCATGGCGGCCCGATAGTGGGCCAACCATTTGGGGCCTGGCCGCTGCTCGTCCACGGCCTGAAAGCGTTTGCTGGCATGAAAGCTCATCGTGCGGGTCCGCTCTTGTTGATCGAGGGGGTCCGGACCCGCGCCAGCAGGGCGCGTTCCCGGGCGTCGAGGGCGCGGAACCCGAACAGTCCCTTGAGCCCCGCCAGCCATTTCAGACCCGTCGGCCCCAGGCGTCCGGCGTCGTCGCCGATCACCTGATTGACGAACAGAATCGCCAGATCGGCCCCCTTGTAGGCATACTCCCCGGCGGTGAGAATGCGCAGGATGAAGGCCTCGTCGGCGCCCAGGGCGGCCCGGCGGTCGTATCCCGGCCTTTCAAGCTTCAGTCCGCCGTTGGCTTCCATCCGGTAGACCCCGGACACGGGCGCTGCCGTGATCATCTGCAACGGCTCTTCGGTGTACTTGAGGATCATCTGGGCCGCGATCCCTTGCGCCCCTTGCGCCAGCATGGCGCGGTTGAACGCCTCCACATCGAGGGTCAACTCCACGCCGTCGTCGTATTCGAGCAGATGAAACAGGAACAACGGAACCGTGCGGGCGCTGAAGTCGGACAGATTGGTCATGGCGCTGATCCCGGTGATGCGGGGATTCAGTTCCCCCAGGTACAGTTCCCCCGTATCCCGGTCGATCAGATAGTCCACCTCGAAGTAACCCCGGTAGCCCCGCTGATAGAGCGCCTGACCCAGCGCCTTGGTTTTTTCCAGGGCCTGTTGCCGGATGGCGGCGGGAAAGGATTCCGGATACAGCTCGTTGCCGCACCATCCCCCGGGATAGGGGGTGAGGCCGGGATCGCCGATCAGTTCGGTGAGCAGCGGGCCGACGAAGGTTCCCCAGCGGGTGGCGCAGGCTTCGATGGCGGTGCCCCGGCAGTTGACCCGACGCATCACCTTGACCTGGGCCTCGGCGGAGAGCTTGCGGGCCACCTTGAGATAGTCCACCTCGTTATCGATGAAGAAAGTGGTCTTGCCGGAATCCCCGTAGGCGGTCTGCACCACCCAGCGTTCCCCCAGTCCGGCCTGGGCGGCCACCCGGCGCAGCTCCGCGAAGGAGCCGATTTTGGCCAACCGGTTGGGAACGCTCGGCACTCCGGCCTGATCTCCCAGTTCGGTGGTGACGATCTTGCTGTCGATCTCTTGGACCAGACGGTTGGGGGGGAGGGCGATCCGTACCCCCATCCGGTGGCATGATGCTTCGATCGACTCATCGAAGAACAAAAACAGCGCCCGGGGCGCAGGGGCGTCACTTTTCTCCCCTTGCGGGGATCCCTCTCCGGCGAGACCGCGTTCCAGGAGGTGACGGTTGATCTCTTCCAGGCTGGTGAAATTCCGGCTGCGGTCGTCTGCCACCAGACGCACCCGGGGATGAGCGCCGTCGTAACAATCGACAAGATTGATATTCTGCCAATTCCCGACCCACTCATGCAGCCCCATCAGGTTGAAATTGGTGGCGCTGATGAAACGATAGGGCACCGGGCTTGCGGCGAAATATTCCCGGATCCGGTCGATGGAGTCCAAGGGCCGCCTGGTTTCCTGGTTCATGGTGTTGTCCTTAAATGGTCAAGTGGCCAAGGGTGTGCCGGGGTACCGGTCAGTCGTGCGAGATGCTCCTCCCGGAACACCTTGAAGCCGTCTTCGAGATCGAATCCGTGAATTTCCCCAATCCGGGTATGGCGGAAGAAGTCGAGTATCTCCGCCGTGATGATCTGTCCCGGCACGATCATGGGAAAGCCCGGAGGATACGGGGTCACAAACGCCGCCGATACCAGCACCCGTCCGCCCTGGACTTGCAGCAGGGTATCGGCGGACAGGGGCGCATAGGTGACGTTCGCCTCGTCGTCCCCCTGGTTGCAAGCGGCGCGTAGATTGCTGGCGGGATACTCTCCGTCTTTCCAGGGCAGAAAGGCCGCGTGGAAGTGGCGTCTGCCGGGCATGGGAAACAGGGCGACCGGAATCGGGACCGCGCGGCGCCGTCGCTCGTGGGAGGCCATCTCCCGCAGCACCTGCAACAGATAGTCGATGGTCGCCTGGGTGGCGCCGATGTTGATCAGAAACAGCGCGGTATTCCGGGAGGTCTTGTTGATCTGGATGTTGTAGCGGGTCATCAGCAACTGCCTGAAACCCGTCCCGTCCAAACCCGTCCTGCCGACATCCAGGGTGACTCGGGTCGGATCGATCACGAACATCTCATGGCCCCAGCGGCGGCGCAGATGCGCCAGCTCCGGCGCCAGGGGCGTATCGGTCCCGTGGTCCGTCATCCTGGACCCGTTATCCGTTTCGTCGTCTGTCCCGTCCATCGTGTCGGCTGCCGGCAGGCGATGGCAAACCGGAATCAGCTCCTCGTCCCCCAGCACGGTGAAATAGCCGTTGAGCAGCGTCGATTCCCGAATCCAGCGCCGCAGTTGCAACGCCAGCCGGATCGCCTCCCGCACCCGGTGGAATCCCTCCAGGGCCGTTTGTCGCCGGGCGATGTCCAAGGAGGCGATGAGCTGATAGTTGGGCGAGGTGGAGGTGTGGATGCGGAAGGCTTCGAGAAAACGGGCCTGATGAAACGCCACATCGACGATATGGATCATCGATCCTTGCCGGAAGGCGCTTAACGTTTTGTGGGTCGATTGGGTCACATAGACCCGCAGGCGGATGCGCGCCGGGTCCGGATAAAGGCGACCCTGCCATTTTTCCTCCGATGGATCGGCGGCGAAGCCGGCAGACCAAGTGGCGTAAAAACGGTGATAGTCATGGTCCCGAATCCGCCGGCGAATCCGTTCCACGGCGGTCATGGCGGTGCGGCCATGATAGAGGGGATGAAAATGGGCGAACGCCGACCACGCCTCGTCCCAGTGGAAGATGAGATCCGGCTTGATGGCGAGCAGCTCCATCATGTAGCGCTCGCTATGATAGACGAGGCCGTCGAAGGTCGAATTGGTCAGGCAGATCTGTTTTAAAAGCTCCAGGCGACCGTGGCGTTTGAGATCCAGCATCACCGACTTGATCTGAGCCAGATCCACTCCGCCATACAGATCGTATTCCGGCAGCGGATAGGTTTCGAGGAAGATCGGACAGGCCCCGGTCAGCATCACCGCGTAGGGAATGGATTTGTGGCAATCCGCGGAGATCAGCACGATGTCGCCGGGCCTTAAATTGGCCTGCATGACGATTTTATTGGCGGTGGAGGTGCCGTTGGTGACGAAATAGCTTGAATCCGCGCCGAAGCTCTCCGCGGCCTTGACGTGGGCCTGCTTGATGGCGCCGGTGGGATCGAGGAGCGAATCAAGCCCGCCTTGGGTCGCGGAGGTTTCCGCCAGGAAAATGTTGTCGCCATAAAATTCCAGCATGTCGTGAATCCACGGCGAACCTTTCACCGACGCTCCCCGGGAGAGGGGCAAGGCGTGAAACACTCCCCTGGGCTGTCGGCTGTAGGTTTGCAGGGCATCGAAGAACGGCGTGGAGAAGCGATCCCGCACCCCGTTGAGCATCGCCAGATGCAGATCGTGGAAGGGATGCTGCGTGAACAAGACCCGGTTGAAGAGCTGTCTGATTGCCGGAGCGAGTCCGGCAGGGGCCGCCTCGCTGATCAGGTAGTGATCCAACTCCGGACGCAGGCTGCGCATGGTGCGGCACAGCGTCACCTCCACATCCTCTTCCGGCACCGGCAGTGGCCCGTCCGCCAGCATGGGCCGGCTGAAGGCCTCGAACCAGGGGCCGGAATTTTCCCCTGTGGGCCGAATGGGACGGACATGGACGCAAGCCTGCAAATCGGTATTGGCCAAAAGTGCGGTCAGGGCGTCTTCGGCGTTGCCGACGCACACCAGATCGTAGAGAAATTCGTCGTGGGGCGAGCGGAAGCTGGCCAACTGCTGCCGGTAGCGCAGGGAACCGGCTTCCGGATCGGGCAGGATCACCAGCACCTCGAAATAGGGCCTGGAACGGGCCGTCGGCACCGCGTCCAACTGTTGCTCCTCGTGCCACGCGGGACGGTCCAGCCGTTCCAGATGGGTCTGGAACGGCAAAAAGATCTGTTGGCGATAGCGCTCCCCGCGCAGATGGTACAGGCTGTTGTTCACCAACTGGGCGATCAGTGCGTGCCGTCCCTGGGACAGATGCTGCGTCAGGCGTTGCAGGATTTCCCGACCGGGAAAGGCCCAAAAGCGGTCGATGGGTGCCAGTCGCGTCAGTGCCGTGTTGAACGCATCGGCGGGGAATGGTTCCCGACCGGCCAACGCGGAGAGTTCCTGCCACAAAGACAGGCGCAGATCCAGCAGATCGAAAGGGGTCGAGGGGGTCATGATGCCTCTCCGGGTACACGGCCCCAGGGACGGGCGGCGGTCAGGGTCACCGGGGCGCTCACGGCTGCTCCAGGGCGGCCTTGGCTTCCGCCTGATCCGGCAGCCGGACCAGCACCGCCCGGTAGGCTTCCGCCGCCTCGCGTTTTTGGCCCAGTCCGGTCCGGGCCCGGGCCAGATAGAGGAATCCCATGGCGTCGCTCGGAAAAGCGGTGATCAGGGTGTGCGCGGTTTGGACCACGCCTTGCCACTCCCGTGAACCGGCCTGGGCAACCGCGAGCCGCAGCAGGGCCAGATAGTTGTGAGGGGCTTTGTCGAGGATGGTGCGCGCCTCCCGTTGGGTTTCGTCCCAACGTTCCAGGGCCAGCAGGGGCAACAACAGCCCCAACCGGGCGTCGAGGGAGGCACCGTTGCGCTCGATGGCCAGCCGGTACTCCCGGATCGATTCGTTATGGCCGCCCAGCAGATACAACAGCCAGGCCCGGCGCAGACACCTCAGTTCCGCGTCCGGACCGTTGACCGGAACCGGATCAAGCACACCGAGGGCCTCCACGAGACGACCTTCCGTTTCGAGACGGTAGGAGTGTGCCCAGAGGCTCTCCCCGGCGTTGGCGGGAGCCGAGGCCAGCAGCAGCGCCGCCAGCAGCAGCGCGGCGCCCGTCCCACGGACGGGTCGAGGAGAAGCGCCGGAAAGCGAATGCAGGATCATACGAGCCTCCGCAAGGAAATGTGGCCGCCGATGGGTTCTTCCCAGGCGGGAACCCCGACATCGGCTTGCTGGAAGGTGCTGGCGGCTTCGAGGACATACCGGACCGATCCCGCCTCTCCTTCGAGGTGGGTGCAGCCGAACTCCGGGACCAGCAGCGCCGAGGTGTGGATCGTGATACCGAAAAGCCGTTGGCGGTGTTCGGCCTCTTGTTGCCAGGCCTGGGCCGCGTCGTCCCAGCGGCGGCGATGGAGGCTGACGGCGAAGGCGGCCCATGGCCAAAACAGCGTGGCGCTCCAGGGGGCTGAGCCGCCGGGCAGCAACCGGGCGGGGGTGAACGCCTCCCGCCAGTGATCCACTTCGTCCGAAGCCGGGGTGAATCCGCAGGCCAGCAGCCACAGATCGAAACAAGGATCGGGTTTGCCGCTGCGTTCGTGACAGGCGAAGGTCGCCCAGGTGGAGTCCGCCAGACAGCGCGCCCCGGCGTTGGACACCAGCATCAGCCGGCCCGACTGGTCTACCTCGCAATGCAGGCTCCAGTCGGCGGCGGGGGCGCCATCGCGGGTCACGGTGTAGCGGATGCCTCGTCCGGCCAGCAGGTAGAAGGGGCGTATATCCCCCGTTCTGGCCGGACTGACTGCCGCGCCTTCGTTCGGTGTCGCGGCCAGGAGATAGGAGGCGGGTCCACCGGCTTCCGCCACCAGCACGCTGGCCAGATGGAAGGGCACCGTGGGTGCGCCGGGATCGTCGCCGGACTGGACATGCAGATGGATGTGGGGTTGGGGCGAGCGTCCCGAATTGCCGCAGGTACCCAGATAGTCCCCGGGTTTGAGCCAGTCGCCGGGGGCCACCGCCACCGAACCGGGAATCAGGTGGGCCAGCACCACCCATTTGCCGTCTGCCAGACGGATGACCACGCAGTTGCCCCAGTTGGCGGCGGCGTTGACCGTGCCCGGCGGATTGTCGGGGACATCGTTGACGACCCTCCAGACCTGACCATGGACCGGTGAAAGCACCGGCTGGCCATAGCAGAGGAAATCGGTGAGCGCGCTGCCTTGATTGATGAAACTTTGCCCGTCGCGGGTGATGATGAAATCCAGGGCGTGACGCCAGGAACCCCGATGGGTATGGGCGCCGGCAACGCCTTGCAGAATGGTCCAGGTGCCCAGGAACGGCACCGCGAGGGGCACGCTCGCCGGACTGCCCACGCGTCCCATGTTGATCCGGGCCCGTTCGTGGGAGCGTTCCGGCAGGTCCGGGAGCAGCAGATTGAAGGCGGTGGTCAGACGCGCATTGCGCACGGCGGCGTAAAGCACCAGCCAGGAGGCCGCCACAAAGGGAACGGAGTAGGGGAGCAGATGCAAAGGAGTGAGGATTCGCCCCAGGGCCAGGGAGAGCCAGGCGGCGATTCCGGCGGTCAAGGCCGCCAGCAGGGCGGTGGACCCGGAGGGTCTGGCGAACAGGCCTCCCACCAGCATGGCCGCCAGGATGGCGTTGGTTCCCCAGGCGGTGCCGGCCAGATGCTCCGGGGCCGCACCCATGGATTGCAACCAGAGTTGGGCCGTGCCATAACCGAGCAGAGCGATGGCCACGTAATAGCGGGAGGCGAGCAGCAGCACCGCCAGCACGCACATTCCGGCCAGGGGTTCGCTGGAGAAGTAGAAATTGCCGAAGGCGCTCAAGAAACGATCGACGGCATCGCCGAAAATGGCCGTGGGGGCCACATAGGGACGCTGTTGAAGCGCGGATAGGCTTCCACCGGCCGCCCCGGTGAGCATGGCCACCAGCGTGAACGGCAGACTGAGTACCGGCATTTGCACCAGGGACCAAGCCAGACGGCCAAGCACCACGGTCAACCAGCCGCTCAACACGCCGCCCATCGCCACCATGCCCGCGGAACCGAAACCGTGGATCCACACATGACCGATGAACAGTCCCACCAGCAGACCGTTGAACACGCAGACCGGTCGTTCCTCCTCGCCAGCCCCGGCGAGTTCTCCCGCATGCCAGGCGATCAGCCCCCCCGCCAATCCGTGGAGACCGCTCCAAGGGTCCAGGAGGGTCATCAGCCCCAGAGGCACGCCGAACCGCCAGGAGGGCAACAGGGAGACCCAGCCGTAACCCCGGGCGGTCTCCTCCGCGAGTTTGAACAGATAGTGACGCCACGTCATGAGGAGGTCATTCCTTTTAGCCCGGATTGACCTTCGGGTGTGTCAGCAGGGCAACCGGCATTTTCATCCTCTCTCCAGCATGTGGACTATTAACGGAAGGTATCGATCCCGGCCATCCCGGAAACGCTGGGAGAGTGCTTGAAAGAGCGCTTTGCAATATTCATGCTACGCCATTTCGGGATGGGCGTAAACAGGGTCCTGCCTCGTCGCAACCAAACGGGCGTTGTGTTTTTTGACTTCAGGTTTGGTTGCTGTGGACCGACATTGATATCGGCTAGAGTTGGATCTTCCGCAAGGATTTTTAAGGGTGGCAGAGTCAAATTGTGCTGTAACGGAGAGGGTATGAACCCAAAGTCGTCACTGCCCGGCGGATCCAGGTCGGATCGTCTCCCGTCCGGTTTTCGGTCCGCGTTGCTGTGTCTGGTTCTGGGGGGGGGTGCCGCGGCCCATGGGGAGGGCGTGCCCGACCTGCTGGAGCGCTCCCGGGCTTGGCTGGAGCAGGGCAAACCGGAATGGGCCCTGTCCAGGTTGAGCGCCGAAGAGGATCAGCGCGCCGGCGAGTCGGCATTCGATCTGCTGCTGGGTTGGGCGCTCATGGCGAGTGGTCGGGACGACGAGGCTGTCTTTGCCCTGGAGCGGGTGCTGATGCTCGACCGTCAACAAAGCCAGGCCCATCTCCAGTTGGCCATGCTCGCCAAACGGCGCGGCGATACGGGACAGGCCAAGGTCCATTTCAATCAGGTCGATGGGGAGCGGTTGTCGCCGACGTTCAAGCCGGAGTGGCAGCATTTGCGTGACACCCTCCTCAAACAACAGGCCGGCCCATCCGGAAGCGTCCAGGGCAGGCAGGGCACGCGTCTGGCAGGCAACCTGCTGTTCGGCATGGGCTATGACACCAATGTCACCAGCGGTCCCCATGCCGAAGCGTTGATCCTGCCAGGGGTTTCGCTCAACATGCCGACCCACTTGGGCCGCTCTTCCCGGCAGGGCAGCACCTTGCTGACCGTGACGGGGAACGGTTCATTCCTGACCCCGCTGACCCTGGACACCTCGGTGGGCGGTACCCTCTCCGTCACCCAGAACGCGTTGCCGCAGCGTCAGGACCTGGATGAGACCACCATCACCGGTATGCTGGGCTTCAGTCATGGCATGGCTGGTGATACGGTCTCGCTGGCCGGTTTTTTCCAGGATGATCGGGTGGACAAAAACGAGTATCGCTCTTTCTGGGGCGGGGCGACCTCCTGGAGTCATCCGCTCAACGACAGACATACCTGGATCAGCCATGCGCAGTATCTCAACGATGATTATTCGCTTTATCCCAGCTATTCGATGCAACGGGTGGCCGGCGGGATGGCGGATGAGATCGCCCTGGACAAAAAAGGCTCCCATGTGTCCGGGGGATGGCATGTCGGTCGCGAGTGGCCGAAGGATGGCACCGCTCCCCAGGTGGGTTTGCGTCTGGTGGGGCTGGATCTGGGGACGAAGTTCCTGTTAAGCGATACCGTGACCGCCCAGGGCGTCTTGCAATACGAAAGGAAGGATCATGACGCCAGGGACCGTTATCATCTTCAGCAACGCAACGATGATCTGTGGACCATGGGTGGCTCCGTGGATTGGGAGTATGCCAGACATTGGCACGTGATGCCCTCCATCACCCACGTTCAGAATCGGTCCAATCTGGAACTTTACCAATACGACCGCACCATCATAACCCTTGCCTTGCGTTGGGATTTTACCCATGAAAAACAGTGATGCCGTCAGGAGTCGGATCTTTTGGATGGCGTGTTTTCTGGTCTTGGGGCTGTCGGCTTGGCAGGTCCATGCCGCCAGCCCGCCCGATGGGCCTGCGGCGCGCATTCTGGTGTCCACCGGGGAGGTGCAGGTGCAAAGCAGGGGGCAGCAGGGGAACAAAGCCCTGGAGCGGGGTTCCCTGCTTTATTCCGGGGATACGGTCATCACCGGCGCCCACGGGGAGACCCAGTTGCAGTTCGTGGACAAGATGATCATGTCCTTGTATCACGACACCCGGTTCGCCATCGACGCGTATCACTTCGCCGCCCAGGATCCCAACGACCACAAGGCGCAGTTCAGTCTGGTTTCCGGGGCCATGCACATCCTGACCGGCCTGATCGGCAAGCAGAAGCCTCAGGAGTTCCAAATGCGCACCAATCTGGGTACATTGGGGGTGCGCGGGACGGAATACTACACGGCTTTGGACAACGGATTGAACGTCACCGTGGTCTCCGGGGTGGTGATCCTGTCCAACCTGAACGGCAGTCTGGAGATCCAAGCCGGACAGAGTGGCTTGATCCGTTCCTCCACCATGGCGCCGCAGATCAGTCAGCATCCCCTGGCGATGGATCAGTTTCAGGGCGTCAAGCCCGGCGCCGTCGCTCCGGAGCCCCAGGGCGGTCAGCAGCAGGTTCCGGGTCAGTTCCCCGGCGGTGGTATCGGTCTGCCGGGTGGACAGCCGCTCCCCGGCGGTGGCATCGGCCTGCCGGGGGGACCGTTGCCAGGAACCCTGCCGATGCCAGGCGGTTTGGGAGTGCCGGGCGTGGGTGGACCCGGGGCGGGAATCCAGGGTGTGCCGATGCCGACCACCGCGCTGCCCCCGGGAATGGGACCGCAGATCGGCAAACCCCCCGGAGCGCCGTGAGGGCCTTGGAAATGAGATTTCCGCCGGCTGCGGCGGAGAAGGGCCAATGGACGGCGGATGTTTGGCCGATGGCATCATGGTGAGGCGGAAGCGGGTTGAACACGGTGTTCTTGAGAAAATTCTTTCATCGTGATCCATCCATCGCTCCGCGTCGGGGTCGGGTGTCGGGGATCTTCGTCCATTGGGGCCGGGGCAGCATGGGGCTGGTCTCCTTCTGGTTCACCCTGCTGCTGTGCGCCTTTCTGGTGGCCGTGCAGATCCTGGATCCCGCGCCCCGGCAGAAAATCCGTAATCTGGCCTTCGACTGGGCCCAGCGCCATGCCCCCTGGGTCGGTTCTGACGCCGTGCCGGTCCGGGTGGTGGCCATCGACGAGGAGAGCCTGAAACAACTGGGTCAATGGCCCTGGCCCAGAACCCGACTGGCGCTCCTGGTGGACCGGTTGCGCGACCTGGGGGCGCGGGTCGTGGTGCTGGATCTGCTGCTGGCGGAACCGGACCGGACTTCCCCCGCCGCTTTGGCCGCGTTGTGGCCCGATCATCCGGAGTGGGGCGCCACCCTGGCGCGCATGCCGGATCATGACCAGCTCCTGGCCGACAGCATGGCCCGGATACCCACCGTGCTCTCCTTTGCCCTGGACGATCGAAGCGCCACATCGCTGCCGATGGAAAAGGCCCGGTTTCCCGCCCTGGGCGGCCATCCCCAGGAGCGGTTGCCCCGGTTCGTCGGCACGGTGGCCGCGCTGCCGCTGTTGCAGAACGCCGCCTTGGGCAATGGGATCATCTCCCGGGTCGGCAGCGATCCGGATGGGGTCTTGAGGCATCTGTCCCTGATTTGCCGGGTGGGTTCCGGGATCTATCCGGTGCTGGGACTGGAGGCACTCAGGGTCTATGAAGGCCAGTCGAACGTCATGCTGCTCACCGACATGAGCGGTTTCGTCAATCCGGCGCTGCGGGGGCTGGGGCTGGGCCAGTCGTTTTATCCCACCGCCCCCGATGGTCAGATCTGGCTGCACTACCGGCCATTCCAGCCCCAACGCTACCTGTCGGTGCGCACTGTTCTCGACGGCAAAGTGGATGCCGCGCTGATCAAGGATCACATCATTTTTGTCGGGGCTACGGCCCAGGGGCTTGGGGATGATGTCGTCACCCCCCTGGGGGAGATGGTGCCCGGCGTCGAGTTGCACACCCAACTCCTCGAACAGCTCTATACCCAAAGCTATCTGCTGCATCCGGCCTGGGAGAGCGATATCGTGGTGGGACTGTTGCTGGCCAGTTGGTTGTTTGCCCGGCAGTTGCTCAACCGCTCCCGCATCCGTTGGATGGTGGCGATCAACGGGGTGCTGGCCGTTTTGCTGGTGTTGCTGGCGCTTTGGCTGCTTGAAAGTGCGCGTTTGTTCTTCGATCCCCTTTATCCCATCCTCGCCATGGCGCTGTTGTCGGCGGGCTTTCTGGTGCCGCACTTGTACCGGCTGGAGAAGGAACGCCAGATGGTCCAGGCCAAAAGCCGCTTCATCGCCAACGTCACCCACGAGTTGCGCACTCCGATGAGCGCCATTCTCGGCTTGACCGGGCTGTGTCTGCAAACCGAACTCACCTCCCGGCAGCGGGACTATCTGACCAAGGTACGCACCGCGGGAGAAACCCTGCTGGGGCTGATCAACGATCTGTTGGACATCTCCAAGATGGAGGCGGATCGCTTGAGCCTGGAGCTGGTTCCCTACCAGTTGGATCAAGTATTGGGCCATCTGGCGGTCATGACCCAGCTCAAGGCGCGGGAAAAGGGGCTGCGGCTGTTGATCCATCGGGATCCGGCAATTCCCGAGAATCTGCGCGGCGATCCGTTGCGGCTGGGGCAGGTGCTGATCAATCTGGTCAACAACGCCATCAAGTTCACTCCGGCCGGGGAGGTCTCCATCACCATGCGGCTTGCCTCCCGGAGCCGGCAGGGGGTGGTGCTGGAAGGGGTGGTGAAGGACAGCGGCATCGGCATCAGCGCGGCGCAGCAACTGCGGTTGTTTCAGGCGTTTGTCCAGGCGGACGGCTCCACCTCCCGCGAGTATGGAGGGACCGGGCTTGGATTGGCCATTTGCAGGCAGTTGGTGAACATGATGGGCGGGACGATCCATCTGGAGAGTGCCCCTGGCCAGGGCAGCACCTTCACGTTCACCCTCACCCAGACCCTGGACGCCACCAGGTCGGAGTTTTTGGCGATTCCCCGCGAATGGCGTGGAATGCGGGTGCTGGTGGCCGATGGCTGCGCGGCCACGCGGGGGCAATTGATCGAATATCTGGCGGCTTGGCATTGCCAATCTTTGGCTGTGGACAGCGGGGCGGCGGCTCTGGGGGCGATCAACGCGGCCGGGGATCCCTGGGCGTTGCTGCTGATCGATTGGGAGCTTGCGGACATGAAGGGTCTGGAGGCGGCGCAGCGGTTGCGGGCGGCGCTTGCCGGATCGGCTTTTGCGCCGAAGCTGTTGCTGCTCACCCCATTGCTTGAGGCGCTGCCACCTTCCGGGGAGTTGGCCGTGGTGGATGGGGTGCTGACCCAGCCTGTGCTGCCGTCATCGCTGTTGCAGGGGATCCTGGAGCTTTACGCCCGGGGTGCTGCGACCGCTGCGGGGATGGCGTTGGAATCCCGGCCGGAGCCTGATGTCATGGATCCGGTCTGGCGTCTGCGGGGAGCGAGGGTGCTGGTGGTGGAGGACAATCCCTTGAACCGGCAGATCGCCACGGAGCTTTTGCACCAAGTGGGGGTGGAGGTGGAGGTCGCCCGGGATGGTCTGGAGGCCGCACAGAGGATGGAAGCGGGTGGCGGCTTCGACGCGATCTTGATGGATATGCAGATGCCCGTCATGGATGGCCCCATGGCCGTGCGCCGCATCCGGGCGGATGCCCGGTTTGCGCGGCATCCGCCGATTCTGGCCTTGACCGCCCAGGAGGAGAATTCGCGCCTGATCCAGGAAGTGGGCATGGACGGCTTTGTCGCCAAACCCATCGAGCCACGCACGCTGTATGCCGCCCTGGCCGCCCATATGGTGCCGCGTGCCGGATTCTCCGGGCCGGAGCCTCTGTCCGCCACTTCTGCGGTGGCCCTTCCGGTGCCGTCCCAGGCCGTACCGGCGTCGGAGGTGACGTTGCCGGAGTCGTTGCCGGGCATGCGCTGCGCTGATGCGCTGGCGCGGCTGGGGGGCAATCGGGCCTTGCTGCGCTCTTTGCTGGAGGGGTTCCGGGAGCGGCATGGGGATGATTCCAAGGAGTTGCGCGCCGCGCTTCAGCAGGGGGATTTGACCCTGGCGCACCGCAAGGCCCATACCTTGAAAGGGATTGCGGGTTCTTTTGGCCTGCTGGCGGTACGCTCGGCGGCTGAGGCGTTGGAAAATGCCCTCGATGGGCGGCTGGTGCGACGGCAGGCGGGCATGGAATGGGAAGCGGCGTCGCTCCAGAGGCTGGTGGATGAGTTGGAGCGGGCGTTGACTCCTTTTCAGGTCGCTTTGGGTGCCTGGGTCGATGCGGAGGCGACCCGGCGCGCCACCGATTCCCCGCTGACGGGTCACGGGGTGGCCGATCCCGTGGCGCTCGCTTTGCAATTGGACGAGTTGGAAGAGATGATGCGCCAACTGGATCCGAAAGCGGTCGACAAGATCGCCGAATTGTTGCATAATTTACCTTCAGAGGCTCGTGCCGCGGCGTCGGTTTTGTTGCGCCGGGTCAAGATGTTCGATTTTGACGAGGCACTGGAAAGCCTGCGCGAACTGCGCGTGAATTTGCGCACGCCGGAAGAGACCGTGCCCTCTCATCCAACCCCAAGTCACCCCAAGGCGACGTGATGGAACCCAATGCCAAGATCCTGATCGTGGATGACGAGTTGTTCAATATCGAATCCTTGGTCGGTCTGCTCAAGTCGGAATATCGGATCATGGTGGCCAAGAACGGCGAGCAGGCCCTGCGAAACCTGAAGCCCGATACCATGCCGGATCTTATCCTTCTGGATATCATTATGCCGGAGATGGATGGATTTGAAGTCATTCGTCGGCTCAAGGCCGAGCCTGCCACCCGAAACATACCGGTGATTTTTCTCACCGCGCGCAATGACGTGGCCTCCGAGACCCAGGGTCTGCATCTGGGGGCGGTGGATTATATCTCCAAGCCGTTCCATCCGGCCATCGTCCATGCCCGGCTGCGTACTCATCTGGGCCTGAAGCACAAAATGAATCTTCTGGAGCGGCTGGTCTGTCTGGACGGCCTGACCGAAATTCCCAATCGTCGGGGCTTCGACGAGACCCTGGAACGGGAGTGGATGCGGGCCATGCGCAGCCACGAGCCGATCTCCCTGATCCTGATGGATGTGGATCAGTTCAAGCAGTACAACGACCATTATGGTCATTCGGGGGGGGATATTTGCCTGCGGCGGGTGGCCCGGGCTTTGTTCGAGGCCAAACACCGTCCTGGGGACTTCATCGCCCGTTACGGCGGCGAGGAGTTCGTGGCCGTGCTCCCCGATACCGACCGGAATGGCATGGTGCAGATCGGCGAGCAGTTGCGGCAAGCGGTAGAGTCCATGGGCCTGCCCCATGCCCTGTCCACCGTGGCCCCTTATGTCACGATCAGCCTCGGGGGGGCGGTGGTGATTCCTGAGCCCGGGATGGGCGCGGCACAACTTCAGCAGGCGGCCGACCGGATGCTTTATGAGGCCAAACACCAGGGACGCAACCGGCTTTGTACCACCAACCTGGAGCGCCAGGATTAGAGTATGTTGATGGGATCGATACCATGAATAATCCCCCGGCTCTGCCGGGGTGACCGTCGCAGTTTGATCTTGCAGGAGTCCCCGGGACACTTGCTGAGTCGTGAGCCGCCAAGCGCATGACAAAGGAGGATCCGATGGACCACACAGAAAGCCTAAACCACTCCAAGTGGGAGTGCCAATACCATGTCGTGCCTCCTCAAAAGTCCCCGTCAATCTTTTTGGACCTACCCAATGGTAGCCGCAGAAAAACAGCCATTTTTCTCGTCAGAGAGTAGCATGCTTCCATCTAAGTCAGCAGACTGGCCAATGAATGCCGTGTGGAGGCGTGGCGGATTTGGTTAAGAATTAGCAATTGATGATATTATTTATGTATTATTATATTAAGTGAATCATCAGTTTTTGGACTCACCCACGGCGGGTCCACAGGTTTTGGAGAATGGGGGGAGAGAGAAGAAGAGAAACTGCCTTTTTCGGCGTGCGCGAGTCCAGATTTTGGGTGGGTGCCGAAGTGGGGTGTGTATGGTGGTTATTATAAAAATTGGATTTTTTGCATATCCTTTTTCTGGGAAACCAAAGCATGTCCCATTCGCCGTCGAGGTTCGGAATGCTTCTGAAAACGCAAAGTAGGCGCGATGTTGGCAAGGGGCCTGAATCGATGGCACGCATGAGACAAGGACAAGCCTATCGCTCTGGCAGTTCCGTGCCTTTGTTCAGGATATCCAGTCGATGGGTGGGGTGGGGGCAAGGGTGCGGGCACGAAGGCCTGGGCTTTTTCGCCCACCGTGGATACGGTCACATAGTGACCTTGAAGTTCCCGTTTCATTGGCGCACCGTGAAGTTAAAACAGGCTGTGGCGTTATTTTATCTTATCGATATTCGGTAAAATAATGTCTCGTGCGTGTCTTGGCAAGCCGTATTTGTTAACCGGTTTTCCTGTCGAACCGGTTCTGCTTTAACAGACTCTGTTCCATCTTGAAATAAAACAATTTTAAGTGAGTCCGAATCGTTTGGAGAGTGTTGCCAGAGAGAGCATGAAAAACCCGATTTCAACTCCCGTCTCTCCAGGCATCAACCAGGTTCAATTTTGAACTCTGTCTGCTAAGTTCTGGAAGTGTTAAAGTTTTTCCAAACAAAAAACCTGAATCAGTGGTTTCATGTTGGGGTTAAGCGCACAATATATTGATAATGTGATATAATTTGCTGTATTTTGAACCGCTCGGCAACTCACCTGGGAGGTGACATGAAACGGTTCATCCTTGAACAGTCTGAGCAGGAATTTTACACGTCGCAGAGCGGGCTTGCCCTGGTGGGAGCTTGCCTGAACCGGGTGGTGGATCTGGCAGATGAGTTGAAGAAGGCAGTCCCGCTGCGGCATGGGATTTCCCACGGCGACGTGGCCAAGAGCTATCTGGGACTGTTGAGCCAGGGGAAGAGCGACTACGAGGCCATCGGCCGGTTTAGGGAGGATGCGTTTTTCCGTGAGTCCCTGGGGATTGGGCGGGTACCATCCATTGCCCGGCTGCGGCAGCGTTTGGACGAGGGAGCTGAGGCATGGCTGCCGGTCATCACCCGCTGTACGGTGGATTTTATGGTGAATGCCGAGGTTCCCGTGACACCCCTGATGACTGGGCATGTGGCCCTGGACATGGATGTTTTTCCCATGGACAACTCTGGCACGAAGAAGGCTGGGGTATCGCGCACCTACAAGGGGTATGACGGATACGCACCCATTGCGGCCTACCTCGGAGAGGAGGGTTGGTGTGTTGGGACGGAGTTTCGCGAGGGAAAGCAACACAGCCAGAAGGGGTTCGTTCCCTTCTTGGGGAATGTGTTGGCCCAGGCTCGGCGGTTGAGCCGGGCACCTCTGCTAGTTCGGGCCTCCTCAAAAAGCCCCCACCGCGATCATGGGTTTACCCTGTGGTAGCCGTC
>JADGAZ010000023.1 GCA_015231755.1 Magnetococcales bacterium
CGGATGGCCAAGCGGTGAAGCAACCGGATGGCCAAGCGGTGAAGCAACCGGATGGACAGGGCCGCAAGCCACACGGGGATCAGACCAACAAACGCCCTGACGGACAACCGGGCAAGCCAGACGGCCAGCCCAACAAGTCGCCTGACGGGCAGCCCAATCCGTCCCAACCCGGCGGAGTGTCGCTCAACAAGTCGCCTGACGGGCAGCCCAACAAACATCAGGACAGACGCGACAATCCCTCTCACTCTGGAGGGGTGTCGCTCAACAAGTCGCCTGAGGGGCAAACCAACAACCCGCTGCAACAAGATCCGTTGCGTGGGCAACAACCGGCAAGATCCCAGGATGCGCAGCAAGGCAGGCAGAACAGCGAAGCCTTGTTACCGGGTCAGAATCAGACTCGGGACCGTGTTCAGGGGGAATTCCGTCAGAATCAATCGGGTGGACCGGTTCCGTCCTCCACCGAGTCTGTCCATCCATCGCAAGGACGGTCTTCTTCCGGGGGGACCGGTCAACGGGTGCGCGAGGCGGCCAGACCACCGGTGCAGGTAAGCCCGGCGACTTCCATTGTGCGTCAGCCGGACAAATCCGCCTTGACCATTCAGCATCGTAATCCCACCGACGGCACCGAAACCCGAGTGATTTCCCGGGTCCAGTCGAACGGACGTCAGAAAGTCACGGCCTATCAGAACCTGAAGGATCCGGAAACCAAAACCCGTACCCGGATTTATAACGATGGTCGCCGGATTGTCTTCGGCAAGAATTTTGTCACCCGTTCCACGCCAGGACGTCCCACGATGACCACCTTCAGCAACGGTCTGCGTGAGGCGATGCTTCCGGATCGTCGGCGTTATTTCAAGGATGAGTTCTCCTCCTTCCATGATCACGGCCACGAACGTAAAGTGATCCATCGGACGGTCTACGTCGATTACAGTGCAGGGCGGGTGGTTGAATTGCCCAAACCGATCGTTCGGGTCTATGAGGAGGTTCCGGTCCAGAATGTCGTGGTCTACGCCTACAAACCGGCACCCTTCAAGCCCACCTATTACACCATGTTTTCGGAGCCATTCATCATACCGTTGGAAATTGGCCCCTCTTGTCTGATCTGTCCGCCACCGATGCTCACCTATATTGAGCCTGTACACTCCTACGCAACGCCGATGGATCTGTTGGTGGATATGCTGCTGGCCGGTGCCGTGAATGACAGCTATAACAACATGCCAATGGCACCATCCGCCACGGATTCCCAGGTGAACGCGCTGTCTGCCACGGTGGCCTCTTTGCAACAGGAACTGACCACCGCCACATCGACGAACGAAACGTTGCGTGAGGAATTGGCTGATCAACAGAACCAATTGACAGCGTTTCAGTCACAAATCGAGGCCAAACCGGTCGATGAGAAAAGCCCCATGCCGATTCCCGAACCGGTGCGCAAACAGTTTCGCAATCAGGTTGAACAGGATCTGATCGCGCATCAGAACAGTCAGCCCCTCGCTTTGACGGATCTTCTGAAAACCGCCGACGCGCAGAATTATATCTTTCAGGTCGCGGAGAACATGGATGCCACGGATGTCGTTTCCGGGGAGGAGTGCATGCTCACGACCGGGGATCTGATCAGCATCGATCAACTTCCGGAGCAAAAAGATGCCTCGGCGCGCATGAGGGTGGTGACCAGCAATGCGGAGAGTTGTCGTGTCAACAATGTGGTGACCATCAGTCTGTGGAATTTACAAGAAATGCTGAACGCGTATCGGCAAAGACTGGAAGACAACATGCAAAAAGTGCATCAAGAAACGAGTGGTCAGCGCAAAGACGGCTAGGCGGACCTTTTGTTGGCAACCGTATTCCGGGCCACCTGGGCGCAGCGTCCCAGATGGCCCGGAAACGCGCCATTCATTTAAGGTTTGGCCAAGGCGATGCGACAGCCGGAACAAGGACCCTTTGGGATCTTGCCAGCCTTATTTTTTTGCCATCCCTCCTTATCGGTCCATGATGCGGCAGAGGTGTCTGCCCTCAGAAATAATCCCTCCATGTCCCGGACCATGGCTGTTCAGGATTCTCAAGGATGGAACAAGGAGCCGTTCATGGATTTTTCCACACCTCTTGTATCGGCCACTTTTTTAAGGCGCTACCATCGTTTTTTGGCGGATTTCCAGGCGCAAGACGGTACCATCATGACCGCCCACTGTGCGAACACCGGTTCCATGATGGGTCTGCTTCATCCCGGCGCATCCGCCATGCTTTCCCGTGCGGACCATTCAAAGCGCAAACTGGCCTATACCTGGGAACTGGTACATGAACACAACTCCTGGGTCGGGATTCACACCGGACGCACCAATGCCATTGTCCGTGAGGCGTTGGAACGACAGGGATTGCCGTCCCTGTTGGCTTACCAGACCATCCAATCCGAAGTCGCGGTCGCGGACAAGAGTCGTTTGGATTTTCGTTTGGATGGGGATCGGCTTCCGCCGTGTTTTTTGGAGGTGAAAAGCGTCACCCTGCGGCAGGGCAATCTGGCTGTGTTTCCGGATGCGGTGACAGAGCGGGGGCGTCGGCATCTGGAGGTCTTGGCCCAGTTGAAGCGGAATGGCGCCCGGAGCGTGTTGTTGTTTGTGGTGCAGCGGGAGGATTGCCATGGTTTCCGGCCCGCGGGGGCCATTGATCCGGCCTATGCGGCCACGTTGCGTGACGTGGTTCAAGCCGGGGTGGAAATTTTAGTGCAAGGATGCAGGGTCGGTCCGGGTGGCATCACCTTGCATCACCCCATCCCGTGGGATTTGGCCTGATGGTCTCGCATCCGATGGTCAATCTTTAGCCTTGGTGAGGCATGCGCGCTTCGATTGTGGAAGACCCCTGCCCATATGGTCACACGCTTTGCCGGTGCGTGAGTGCCGGCAAAGCGTGTGTGTGTGAATAACGGGGGTGAATCAGTGATTGTCCGTCGAGTGTCCGGCTGCGCCGTCCGTGATTTTTCCGGTCCAGGCCAAAGCCAGGGTCGAAACCAGGAAAATCATGTGGATGATGCACTGCCACAGGGCCACTTGTTGCGGGACATGTTCAATGTTGATGAAAGTCTTCAGCAGATGGATGGATGAAATGCCGATCAGCGCCATCGCCAGTTTGACTTTCATGATATTGGGATTGGAGTGGCTGAGCCATTCAGGGCAGTCCGGATGCTCGTGTACCCGCAACCGGGAAACGAATGTTTCATAACCGGCGACGATGATCATGACCAGCAGATTGGAGATCATGACCACATCGATCAAACCCAGAATGAGAATGACGGCGTCATTTTCGCTCATGTTGGGCTTGTGAAAGATTTCAACGAGTTCTACGAAGAACCGATAGACGTAGTAGCCCTGGGCGACGATCAGGCCAAGATAGAGTGGTGCTTGCAGCCAACGACTGAGGAAGATGAAGTCAGCCAGAGGTTGTGTGGGGTATTTCTTGTTTTGTGCCGCGCACGTTGAATGGTTTTGTTCATGAGTGGTGGTCATGGAAATGATTGCTCCAGGATTGGGTTGTGGAAACAGTTTCTGAATGATGTGATGGGCAATCCCGCGGCTTTGGCCGGGAAGTGTTTGTGTGCGTTATACCTTACAATATCAATGGCCAGGAATCACGGCGCCGGAGATGGTGACACAAGCCGGCATGGAGATCAACTCCGGATCATGTTTTTCTGTTTTTGTGAGTCCCGGTTTGCCAATGCTCTCATGAATGAAAAAGAACGGGTGAGATATTGGATCCGCTTCCGAATGCATGCATCAGGCCATGTTGCGTTTTGAAGCGGCTCGCTTCGAAACGGAATCGGGAATGGTGGCATGGTTTGGGATGGATGGTTGATCGAGGTGTGTTACTACAAGAGACCATGCGCCTTCATTTTGGCCACCAGTTCGGATTGTTTGACCGGTTTTTTGATCAGATCGGTATTGCGGTCGAATTCGGTGGTTTTCAGCACATCCTCGGGTGATCCGACGGCGGTGACGATGATGACCACCGCCTGATCCCGGGGAGGAACAGAATATTGGCGTTCGATGGCGCGGATTTTGCGCAGGGCGTTCTGGCCGTTCATCCGGGGCATCATGAGATCCAACAGCACCAGATCATACGGATTTCCCGTGGTGAATTCCGCCTCGAACTGATCGACGGCATCCACGCCATTGCTGGCGATGTCGCAATGTCCATAGCGCGCCAGGTATTCCAACAGCATTTTGCGGTTGATCGGATTGTCATCGACGATCAGAATATTCATGTTTGCGCTCCTGTGATCGGAATGGCCAACAGAGTTTGCCGATGGACCCCTTCCAGAGTGGTCAGGAGTTGGGAAGCGTCTTCCCAGTGTTCACTCAGCAAGGCGGTGCCAAGACGGGTCACCAGCATCTTGAAATAAACCGCTCCCGCTTCTGAAGCCAGATTCTTGAGTGGTTCGATGGTCTGTCGCGCCTGTTGTGGTTCTGGTCCTGCCAAAGTCTGACGCAATGTGGAAAGAATGCCCGGAGTTTCCGCCAGAAAGGCCAGTCGTCCCATGGCGGCTTGTTGTGGATCCAGGGAGCCATCCAGCAGCGGAGGGATTCTCCCGGTGGCTGGCCGTTTCACGGGAGGCTTCAGACGTTTGCCGAATCGTCCCGCCAGGGTCAGCAGTTCGTTGGCCCGGTAGGGTTTCCCCAGAAAATCATCCATGCCGCATTGCAGACATTTTTCTTTTTCCCCGCTCATCACGCTGGCCGTGACTGCGACGATGGGAATTCGTGTTGTTTCCTGTCTGGCCTGTTCGACGGCGCGAATGCGTCGTGTCGCTTCGTAGCCATCCATGTCCGGCATGTGCAAATCCATCAGGATCAGGTCGAAAATGTGTTGCTCCCAGGCTGAGAGCGCCTCCTTGCCGTTGCCGACAGCCGTTACGGCATGGCCCACCCGTTGCAGTATATCGATGGCCACCTGTTGATTGATCGGTTTGTCATCCACCAGCAGAATGTGCAGCGGCTCGCCCCCAACCGGCTGGAGCGCGATGGCTTCGTCCGTCTGGGGGTCGGAACGGCGTCCCAGCAGCCTTTCCACCGCCTTGAGCAACTCCAGTCGTCGCACTGGTTTGTGGATCACCGCCATCCCCGGCGGTCGATTGCCCATCGGCAAATCCTCCACCCGCATGGTGGTGGGCAGAAGGGCCAGTATCAATCCTTTCCAGTCTGGACACCCCGTCAGCAACAGGCGGTGGTCCAGCAGCAGCAGATCCAAGGGGTGCCCCAACGCCGACGACACGGCTTCGGCACTCGTCGCCTCGGTGACGACCGCGCCAAGGCCGACCAGCATTTCGCCCACGATCAATCGACTGGTATCATGTCCCGAGCCAAGCAGCACCCGCACTCCCGCCAGGGGGGATTCCGGTTGTGACGACGGGGGGTTGCCTGAGCGCGCATGGCCGAAATGGCCCGTGAAGTGAAACCGACTCCCTTGACCTTCCCGGCTTTCCACCCAGATGCGTCCCCCGATCCATTCCACCAGATGTTTGCTGATGGCCAAACCCAGACCCGTGCCGCCGTATTGCCGGGTGGTGGAGCCATCCGCCTGGGTGAAGCGTCCGAAAATCATTTCCAGCCGGTCCGGGGGAATGCCGATGCCGGTATCGGTGACGCAACAATGCAAGCTCACGTCATCCGGGTTGTCATCCGGACCGGGCACCGTATCGACACGCAGCACGATTTCTCCGAATTCGGTGAACTTGATGGCATTGTTGAACAGGTTCAACAGGATCTGATGCAGCCGGTGCGGATCCCCCAGCAGCATCTCCGGCACTCCGGGGGCAATATGCGACCACAGTTCGATTCCCTTCTGCTGCGCCTTGATCGCCAGGATTTCCGTGGTGTTCTCGATGCGTTCCCGCAGGTTGAAAGGAATGCGTTCCAGGGTGATCTGCCCGGCTTCGATTTTGGAAATGTCGAGAATGTTGTTGATGAGCGCCAGCAGATCGTCGGCGGAACTCTGGACGATTTTGATCCGCGTTTGTTGTTCCGGGGGCAGGGGGGTTGCCAGTACCAGGTCGGTCATGCCGATGATGGCGTTCATGGGGGTACGGATTTCATGGCTCATATTGGCCAGGAAGGTACTTTTGAACTGACTGGCATTCTTGGCCTGTTGGGCGGCTTCGGAAATGGTTTCAATCTGTTCGATGATGTCGATGTTTTGGAAAATACGGCAGATCAACTCTTCGGGCTGGAACGGCTTGTTGATAAAGTCGCTGGCGCCGTGCTTGAGGAATTTGGAAGAAAGCAGCGGATCCCCCTGGGCGGACAGGCCAATGATGGCCACTTTGTCCCGGGAGTGCATGGAACGGATTTTTTTCGTCAGCTCGAAGCCGTCCATGCCCGGCATGTTGTAATCGGTCAAGACCAGCTGGATGGTGGGTTCCCGTTGCAAAATGGTCAGGGCCTCGCTGCCGTTGCTCGCCTCCAGGGTGACGAATCGATAACGCTGCAAGTAGGCCAGCAACAACATGCGGGAACTGCGGGAGTCATCCACCACCAGCGCCTTGACCGAACCGTTGCGATAGAATCGTTCGATGAAATAGATCACCGAGTGAATCGTGCCGATGTTGGTCTTGACGAAGAAATCCAGAACCCGTTTGCTGTGGAGCTGTTTTTGCAACTGTTCGCTGAAGGTGGAGGTCAGGATGATGACCGGGACATTCCTGGCCATGACCGCATCGACGATCTCCCCGTTGGGGGCATCCAGGAGATTTAAATCCAGAATGCCCAGCAGGAATGGTTTCTCTTCTTTTTTGATGGCCTTGATGGCAGAGCGTTGATCCGCGGCCAACACCACTTCGAGCATGGGCAGTCGGGCCTCGATCTCTTTTTTCAAGAGAGCGGCAAAGGCTTTGGAATCTTCGACAACCAGAACTTTTTCCATGGGATTGGCCAATGGGCGCCTTTTTTCCGGATCGAATTGTGGGGCATCGTTGCAGTCGGATGTTCCTGGCGACTGGCGGCACCCTGCGTGACATGGGAGACCATGTTACGCCAGGGTGCGCTTGACAAGCCAGTCCATAATCCAAAATGGCGCACGGGGGAATCAAGCAGAATAAGAAAATTACGCAGGGTCTTGTCGAGCCTGGAAAGTGCCGAACGTTACGGCTTGTGGATCACCCAGGCCTCGCGTACCCGGCCATCACGGATCAGGAAGGCCCATCGGGGACCATAGTTCCAGACCTCGCCATCCGCCAGCGGTCGGATATGGGCCGGGGGGCCCATTTTTTTCTTGAGTGTCTGGGTGGTCCCCAGGATGCCGCCTTTCAGCACCACCATGGTGACATAACCATCCCGGTCCAGCACCTCCACCTCTTCCCCCCGTCGATAGGCGATCCCCTGTTTTTTCTCCTGAAGCCAACCCAGAGGGCTGACCTGCCAACCGGCGAACAGTGTGTTGCGGTTGGTGGTGTCGAGGTCTGTGCCGGGTTGCACGGGTAATGGCCAGGGGAAACGTTTTTCCTGGGAGGCCCGCAGCGTCGCGCAGGAGATCTTGGCCAATGCGCAAGCCGTTCGGGCGTGGCGTTCCGGGAGCGGTGTCGGACGGGACGCGAGTCGACGCCACTGGGAGCGTGTCGGCTTGCCCATTTTCTTGGACAGGATGGCATGGTTGAAAAGGAGCGAAGCCGGGGCGTCGGTTTGACTGGCCAGGCGTGTCAGTGGGGGCAGGGCGGCCTCTCCCAGACCATTGGCCTGACTGTCCAGAAAGAGCACCAGGGCGTGCCAACCCATCACATCCCGATTGTGCGGTGCCATGTCCAGTGCATCCTTCAGGGCGCTGCGCGCTTTCAGCAGATCCCCCCGATAAAAATGGGCGGTTGCCAGATTCAAGCGGGCGGGCAGATAGGCCGCATCCGCCGCCGCGGCCTGTTCCAGATAATCCACGGCCAGTTCCAGTTCATGTCCGGTTTTGTCCGGCAGGCCCAGGGGGATGGTCGGGGTACCCTCTTGGGGAGGGACCGGGTGGCCGGCGATTAAGGGTTCCGCACGGCTGGAGGGGTCAAAGAGCAGAGGCATCCAATACGCGCCCGGTGGAACCGAGGGTTGCAACGCCTGCTGCGCCCGTTGCAGGTGGCAGGCCCCCAGATTGTTGTAGACCTCCCGGGCCGGAAAGATTTGCAGAAATTGGCGAAACAGCAGAATGGCCGGCTCGCATTGACCCACAGAAGCCAGGCGCAGGCCAAACCGGAAAAAGGCGATGGCCTTGGTCAATCGTTTCAGTCGTTCCCGCAAGAACGCTTCCCGTTCCTCCGGAGGCGGATGGAGTCCATGAAGAAGGGCACGGTCGCTCCCGGCCTGACTGGACCAAAGAGCGAAAAAGTTGTCCTGTGGTTTGCCAGACTGGCCGAACAGGGTTTGCACCGGATAACCCGCGATGCCGGCATACAGGAAACCAAAATCATCCGCTTCGGTCTCCTTGCTCCAGCCCGTCGCTTGACGTTGACGCAGGTCCGCGGAAGTCGTGTCGGAGATCGGACGGTTTCGGGACGCTCCGGATTGACTCTCCTTGGCGATGGCCTGATAGACCTCTTTGTCCCAGAAATCGTTTTTGGCCAAATGGGCCAATTCGTGGCCCAGGACAAAGGCGATACGGGTATCCCCTTGCGCCTGGGAGACATTCCGATAGCACAGGTCGACCGCCCCCATGGAGAGGAGAATTTGACCATCCGGCAGGGCGATGGCCCAGGGCACCTCCGTTTTGTTCAGGATATGCAGTTGCGGCCTCCGATTGCCACGCCGGTCCGCCACATCCTGCACCCGCTCAAAGATGGTCTGGATCCGGGCCACCTGAGGATCCGCGCCGGGATCGACAAATCCGTATTTTTTTTCCAGGAGTGCTGAAAGATCATTGATTTGTGATAATTCGGCCCGGGCTGGCCATGCCATCAGCACCAGGGTCGCGGCCAAGGTCAGCATCGTCCAGAAGGCCGTCCGTATCTTGCCACGGATCACAGCATCAGGCCTTCGGTGATGGTGGTGCAAGACTCCTGGATCTGACGGCACAGTCGGGTGGCCGGTTCTGCGGATGGGGGGGTGTTCAGCAGTTGATGAATGATCGCCACCTCGCGGCGGGGAATGCGCGCTTCGGCCTCGCCGGCGGTCTCCCGTTTGGCCAGCAGCGCGCCGAGGGCCTGGGCGAGTGGCGCCTGTTGACGCATGTGATCGATGGGAGGCGGTGGGCTTGTCTGGCACAGGGTCTGGAGCAATAGGGTCCAGCGGCCCAGATGGTGATAGACCATCCATTTTGGGTCCAGGGTCGGTGGCTGGACCGTGCGTTGATGCATCAGATCCCAACCCGCCTGGGATCCGGCCACAAAGGCTTTGCGGATCGGCGCCGGGTCATCCGCATCCGCAAAACCGAGGGCCATGGTTTTCTCCTGGCCCGACAGCGGCAGGGTTGCGTTCGGGTTTTGTGGCATCCCCTGGAGCAGAGCGGTTTGATAGGCCCTGGAGAGCAGGTCGGGCAGGTCGGGGGCGAACGGATCCCAGGAGATCCAAACCAGCATCAGCCCTGCCGCCAGGGCCAGGGCACCTAACGCGGGCCGCTGGAACCCCCGGCGGAACAGGATCAGCTTGCCGATCGATTGGGGCGGTTGCAGGGCCGCGGTCCCCAGCCAGGCCCGATAACAGTCGGAACACTGGTCGAGATGTTCCAGCAACCCGGTTCTCTGACCGGCGGGCAACCGTCCCTCCACCAAGGCGGCCAGACTGGCGGCGGCAGGACAGTTTTCAGGCTTTTCCTGCGATCTTCCCGCCGCCAGGGTGAGCAGCACTTCCAGGTGTTGTGCGGGTTCTGGCTTCAGCGGTTTCCGGATTGGCAAAACGTTCATCGTCCCACCATGAGCGCTCCAGGTTGGATACGGAAAGGTTGACCCCGATGCCGGCTTTTGTGGCGAGGGTCCATCTGTTCATACAGACGGCAACGGCGGACCATTTGTATCGCCTCTCCTTTCAGAAATCGTGTTCCGGGGTGAGCAGGCCATGCACCATTTCCGCCAATCCGGCCTGTTCCAAAGCCTTGCGGATGCGGGCCAGAAGACGGCGCTGCCTGCCATAGACCTGATTGCCATTCAAGCCGAGCAGACGGGCTGCGGCGTCCACCTCCAGACAATCCTGGTACAGCAGTTTGAGCAGCAGGCGTTCCTCGCTGTCGAGTTTGAGCATGGCGTTGAGCTTTTCCAGGACAATCCGTCCTGACTGGCCTTCCGAGGCGGGAATGGCGGCATCGCTGGTGAGAAAACGGTGGACAGCCAGCAGGATCTCTTCGCGTTGTTGCACCATCTTGAGTTCTTCCGGGGAGAGACGGTGCAAGGTGGTGCCCGGTCCCGCCAGATCATCCAGTAGTTCGTCTTCGGTGGAGATTTCCGAAACCGAGGATTTGCCGCAATCGGTGGCCCGTTTCAAGATGGTATTGATGGCGGCCCAGATGGTGGTCTCGCTGCGTCCTCCCGGCGCGGAATGGCTGAGAAATTCCAGCACGTGGGAGACCGGCATGCGTTCCAGGCACAGCAGACGATAGACCTCTTCCAGGAACGGCCCCTGATCGGCGATCCATTGGGGAATGTGGAGGCGTCCGAACCGGACTCTGGAAAAGTCTTCCAGCATGCGCCAGGCAATCTGGGTGAAGAAGGTGGCAAAAGAGGCGGTGGCACGACCTTCGTAGGCCCGCAGGGGGCCCCAATTGTTTTTCGCCATGGCTTCTTGGGTAAAGAGCATGGCCTCGTCGGCCACATTGGCATCGACAAAGCGGCGTTTTGCAAGGGTTTCCAGGCGTTGCCACTGTTGCAGAAAAAGCTCCCGGAAATCTTTCGCGGCATCTGTCACAGCAAGGTCTGCTCTTTGGGAAAAGGCCAACAAAAAAATCAGGTTGTGGATACGCGTACATTCTAGCCAAGGGTATGCGAAAAAGAAAGCCATGCCAGGCGTTTCCCTCCTTCCGGAATGGTCAGATCCAAGCCGCCAAAAAAAATTCAAAAGACCCGACAATATCGGAAACGGGTGCCGTCCATATTGGCAAGACCGAAGCACAAGGCGGTTGAACCAACAATCCAAGTCGATTGAACGACATAAAACCATACACGATAAAGGGAAGAAAACGATGAACAAGATTGGTGTGCGCATGGCGGTGATGATGGCTTCTTTTGTTCTGTCCGGTGTGGCCATCGCCGGCCATGAAACGTCTGCCACTGGTGCTGCCGGGCAAACGGTGGCCGCGGCAGCCGACGCCAAGAAATCGCCCCAGGAGACGGGAAAAGGGGTGACCGGAGCGGAGGCGAAGCAGAATACGGCCAAGGCGGGCACCGAAGCCCCCGCCACCGGCGTGGCCGGGCAAACGGTGGCCGCGGCGGTGGATGGCAAAGGTACTCCCAACGAAGTCGGCAAAGCCGCGGCGGTGACGGAGACGAAAACAACGGCCATGACCGATGGCAAAAAGGCTCCTCAGACTGCCGGCAAGGGTGTGACGGTGGCGGATGCCAAGGATGCCAAGAAGAACGCCCAGCCGGATGCGAACCAATCCAAACCCGACGCCGCAGCCAAGGGGGAGGCCAAAACCAAGGCCCCCGCGCCAACCGGTGCGAAGGACGGCAATGCCAGAAAATAGTGTTTGTCGGTTGCCGACCAAGCACTAAAGATCGGGAATGGTCACTGGCATTCATTGGGTGATCGGTTTTTCCGGTCTGGCTCCGGGGGGCGTCAAACGCCCCCCTCAACTCCTGGACCGATGGCAGACTTCAACCGGATCATTTTTTTGAGGGAGACAGGCACATGAAAACATGGATGGCGGGACTGGTTGTGGCAGGCTTGTTGACAATGCCGGCCTTGGCCCGGGCAGATGGTGGGGGTTTTGGTACCGGGATCGGAGCCTTGGGTGGCGCTTTGGTGGGCAGTCTGTCCGGCCCCCACAAGAATCAGGCGGAAAACGCCATGATCGGCGCTTTCGCCGGAGGGTTGCTGGGAAGCATGATCGATCATCAGGATCGGCATTACGTCCCATCCACCACTTACGGGAACACCTATTGGAGCGGAGCGGGCTATGTGGTGACCGAACCGTCGGCCCGGAGTGTGATCGTGCATCAACCCGCTCCCCGGTACGGGATCGTGCATTCCGAGCGGGCCTATTATCGGGACTGGGCGCCACGGGAGCGTCATCATTGGAGAGAGGACCGGCACCATCACAGAGACCATCGTTGGTAGCACCGGGAGTGACGACACGGCATCTTTATCAGAAACGGGAGCGTTTGTGCGATGTGCGACAGGTGGGTCGGGTGGACAGCCAAAGTGATGGTCCCGGCGGGAAGGACAGGCATCCTGTTTTTCAACGTGAGGAATTCCGCAGCTTTTCTGGCCACCTGTACCCGTTGGGACCGGATTGTGATCCGTGTATGACCGGATGCGGAGATCATCCGGTCAGGGTTCGCGCAATCCCTCATCCAGCATGCGAATCAGGGGATACAGAAAATACGAAATCACCGAACGGCGTCCCACCTTGATCTCCGCGGTCAGAGCCATTCCGGGCAAAAGGTGGGTATCGGCGGCAACCTGGGTCAACGTCATCGGTCCTGTCTCAAGACGGCCCATGTAGAAACTCTCCCCTTTGACAACCGCCACCTGCTGGGAACGGGAAAAGGCGTCTTGACTGAACGTGCGCAGGGTCGCATCCAGGGTGCCGTGTTTTTGAAAGGGAAAGGCATCCAGCTTGATTTTGGCCGGGTCGCCTACCCGCAGCAAACCGATGTCCGATGGGTCCACCTCGACTTCCGCTTCCAAAGGAGTATGCAAAGGTACCAGCGTGAACAACGGTTCGGCTTCCCGCACCACCGACCCGACGGAACGTTTGGCCACCTCCAGAACAACCGCGTCCACCGGAGCGGTCAGGCTGATGAGTTCCTGTTTGCGTTGCGCCTTGTCCAGTTGATCTTTGGCTACGGCGCGTTCCCGGCGGGCCACCACCAGCTCTTCCGCGATCTTTTGCAGCCATTCCCGGCTGAACGCCTCTTGTTCGGCGGCCACCGATGCCAGATTCCGCTCCACTTCTTTGCCGCGATGGGTCGCCTGTTGCAACTGCTGTTGCAGATTCATCAAGGTTTCTTTGGATTCCAACACCTTGAGCAGGGATCCATGGGTGTCCTTGTAGGACTCCTCGTAAATCTTCAGCAGTTCCTGAAGATTCCGGATGCGGTTTTGCAGGGCGCGCATTTCGTCTTCCGCCCCTTGCAGCGTGATGCCGAATCGTTTGGAAGTCTCGGCAAACTGGGCCATGCGCGCGGCATGGTTGGCTTGACGCTCCCGGTACAATTGCTCTTGCAAGAGTGCGTCGGCGGCCGCGGTGAATCGGGGTGGTTTGGCTTGCAACTCTGCGTCCAGGCGTTCGATTTGGACATTCAGACTGTTCAGGCGCATTTCCAGTTGATTGACATCGGCGGTCGCGAAGGTGGGATCCAACGTGCCCAACACCTCTCCTTGTCTGACCATCCGTCCTTCCCGCACATCGATACTGCGGATCACCGATGTTTCCAGGGGTTGCAACACCACCGATCCGGTCGTGGTCACCAGCTTGCCCCGGGCCACGACAATCCGATCCACCTCCGAAAAGGTGGCCCACAGCACGGCGGTAATCATCAAGGTGGTCAGCAGATACAGCACCACGCCCACCCCCCGGTGCACGGGTTCCATTTCGATCTCGGCGGCATCCGACAGAAAAGGGCGCGCCACCGCCGGCACGGCGGAAAGCGATGACGCGTCCGCGTGTGTCGTCTCTGCCGTACCTTTTTTCAGCGTCGATAGAGCTGTTTTTCCCATAATTGCCTGTACAAACCGCATGTTTCCAAAAGATTGGTATGGGTATCCATGGCAATGATGCGTCCGTTGTCCATCACGGCGATGGCCTGACACAACGTCAACGTGGTCAAACGATGCGATACCAGGATCACCGTGCGACCAGACGCGATGCTGGCCAGGTTTTCCATGACCATGGCTTCGCTTTCCGGATCCAGGGCGCTGGTGGCCTCGTCCAGGATCAGGATCGGTGGTTTGGGCAACAAGGCGCGGGCCAGAGCAATGCGCTGTTTTTGTCCGCCGGACAGATTGGCGGCATTTTCCTCCAGCAGCGTATCAAACCCTTGTGGCAACCGTTCGATGAATTCGATCGCCCCGGCCAGAAAGGCCGCATGGGTGATTTCTTCCAGGGTGGCATCCGGTTTGGTCACGCCGATGTTTTCTCGCACGGAGCCGCGAAACAGAAAATTATCCTGCAAGACCACACCGATCTGACGGCGCAAAAAGGCCAGATCCAGTTCCCGGATATCCACGCCATCCAGACGGATCAGCCCTTCTTGAATGGGATACATGCCTTGGATCAATTTGGTCAGGGAGGATTTGCCCGAACCGGTGCGGCCCACCAACCCCAAAAGAGTGCCCGCCGGCAGGGTCAACTGGATGCGATCCAGCACCGGAGTGGTGCTGGTGGCATAACGGAACGTCACCTGTTGCAATTCAATGCGGCCCCGCAGGATGGGCGTCAGTCCCGCCCGCCCCAAGGGTCTTTCGGAAGGGTGGTTCATCACCGTGGCGAGCATGCTGACGGATAATGCGGTTTCTTGATACTCTTGCACCAAAGAGACGATCTGCACCAGCGGCGTCACCACCCGACCCGCCAACATCTGAAAAGCCACCAAAGCCCCGACGCTCAACTCCTTGGCAAAAACATCGCTGGCCCCCCAATAGACCACGCTCACGGTGAGCATCTGTTCCAGGAATTGCACCAGGGCCTGGGCGGTGATGGCAATTTTTCCGACACGGTAATGCATTCTGACGGCCTGGGCGGATTTTTGTTCCCAATGGCGGCGTTTGACCGGTTCGATCGCGGAGGCCTTGACGGTTTTCATCCCCTGGATGGTTTCGACCAGAAATCCTTGTCGTTCGGCCTCCGCATGGTACAACGCCCGCAATCCGAGACGGAACGGACCGATCACCACCCAGATGGCCATGGCGATCATCACGGCGATCAACAAGGTCACAAACGTCAGCTTGACGCTATAGAAAAACAACAAGGGAATGAAAACGAACAGGCCTACAGAATCCAGCAGGGTCAACAAGAGACGACCCGTCAAGAATTGTCTGATTTTTTCCACCTGCTGCAAATGACGCACCGTCACCCCGGAAGTGGAGGCGTCGAAATAATCAACCGGCAGGCTCAACAGATGGCCGAAGGTCCGGGTGGCCAAGCGTATATCGATCTTGTTGGTGGCCGAAAGCAACAAAAACTGACGCAACCAGGAAAAAACCGCATTGAACAACAGCGCCAGCACGATGCCCCCCGTCAGAATCTGCAAGGTGGCTTCGCTGTGATGGACCAATACCTTGTCGATCACCAACTGGAAAAAGATCGGTACCGCCAGGGCCAGGACGATCATCACCACGGCGGCAACCGCGACATCGCGCAACGCCTTGCCTTGACGGAGCAGTTCCGGCACAAACCAACGAATGCCAAAAGGCTGCCGGGTATCGTTCCAGGCGTAGTGCCGTTTCAGCAGAATGGCGTCCCCGTGCCAGTTGGACAGGAAAGCGTCCCGTTCCACCAGAAACAGCGCCGTGGTATTGGACAACGGATCAAAGACCGCAACCGCCTCCCGATCCTGTCGTACACCCGCCACCACCACGCTGTTGCCATTGGCCAAGCGGACCATCAGGGGATAGACCCCTTGCAACCGGGTCAGTTCATCCCAAGTCAGCGTTACCTTTTTGGCCTTGAGACCGAGTTCCGTGGCCATTCTTACCAGCGTGACCGCCTCCGGTTCCGTGGCATCCAGGGCGTATTCATGCACCAGTCGTTCCACAGAGGTCGATACACCGTGATGGGTGGCGATACTTACCAGACAGCGCACCGCACTATGGGAAGAACCTGTCGTCGTCATAATCAGGCTTTGATCACTTGGAAATGTGACGTTGGCGACGGGTCAGGAGGTCGCGATGTACCCCAGGCCACCACTGTCCAGCGCGGCGGAGGAAGAGAGGATGCGATGCAGACTGGCGGGGAGTGCCGCCATGTCACAGGCTGTCGCCAAGGGTGAGGAGGATGAGGTGTTGCCCAAGAGATTGTGACCCCAGGTTCCATCCATACCCATGGCCAGAGCGGAGAACCCGGTAGGGTCAACCGGTTGCAGGGCCTGGGACGCGAAATTGGGACTTTGGATCGGCAACGGGGTGTTGTCAGTCGTTGCCGGATCCGGGGTTTGGTGGAGCAGGGGGGTGGTCAACTCCAAAGATGGCAACGGCTCCGGAGGGGTCATGCCCGCAACGGTGGTCGCGGATGTGGCCGACTTGGCGGTAGAAAGGCTCGCGCTTTGGTCGATGGTGGCGATGACCGTGGCATTCGTTTGTCCATCCGGCAGCACGACTCCGGTGTTGATGGTGGATCCGCCATTCAGGCGTCGCAGGATCAACACGCCGTCCGTGGCATTGCTGGAGCCGCTTTTGTCCACATCCAGCACGGTCCCCATCAAGGAATCGATGGTGGCAATGACTTTGGCGTTTGTTTGTCCGGCAGGCAGCACCACACCGGTATCGATGGTGGAACCCCCATTCAGGCGTCGCAGGATCAATACGCCATCCGTGGCATCGGTGCGGCCGTTTCGGTCCACATCCAGGGGGGCGAATGGCAGGGCGCTCAATGTCTGGGCCGAACCATCACCAAACTGCGCAATGGACTGAAGCTGCGTCGCGACTGTGGTGCTGTCTCCTCCCTGATCCCGATTGCCCCAGGTCACCACCGTGCCATCCGTTCTCAAGGCGGCGAAGGCTTCACTGGTGGCGAAAAGTTTGGTGATGCCGACGGTGCCATCCAGTTTCGCTTGTATGGCGCTGGTGTCGCCACCACTGAGGGGATTGCCCCACGCCACCACCGAGCCATCCGTGCGCAAGGCCGCGAAAGATTGACTGGTGGCCACAATATCGACCACAGCAGTGGTGCCATTCAGTTGCGTGGCCACCGCGCTCATGTCGCCGCCATACGGACCATATCCCCAGGTCACCACCGACCCATCGGCACGCAACGCGGCAAAGGAGGTGTTGTTGGTATACAGCCGTTTGACCGCCACCGTGCCATCCAGCTTGGCGGCAACGCCGCTGCTGTCGCCACCTGCCATGCTGTTGCCCCAGGTCACCACCGAGCCGTCCTGACGCAAGGCGGCGAAGGCGTTATTCGTGGCCGCGATGCTGACCACCGCCACCGTGCCTTTCAATTGCGTCGCCACCGGTGTGCTGTTGCCACCATTGGTGGCGTTGCCCCAGACCACCACGGATCCATCCGTGCGCAGCGCGGCAAAGGCGCTGGTGGTGGCAAACAGTTTGCTGACACCCACAGTGCCGTTCAATGCGGTTTTTTGTCCGCTGCTGTCGCCCCCGTCCAGGGCATTGCCCCAGGTGACCACGGAGCCATCCGCCCGCAGGGCCGCGAAGGCCGATCCGGTGCTGTAAATGGTCGTGACGGCTGTGGTGCCATTCAATTGGGTCGCCACGGTTGCGCTGGAGCCTCCAAAGGAGTCATATCCCCAGGTCACGACTGACCCATCGTTGCGTATGGCGGCGAAAGCGGACATGTTCGAGAAAATCTTGGTCACCCGGGTGCTGCCATTGAGCTGATTCGCCACAGCCGAACTGTCGCCACCCGTATCCATGTCCCCCCAGGTGATGACCGATCCATCCGTGCGCAAGGCCGCAAAGGCGCTGGCGGTCGAATAGAGATCCACCACGGTGGTGGTGCCATCCAGTCCCTTGGTGACCGCGCTGCTGTCCCCGCCGGCAGTCGGATTGCCCCAGGTGATCACCGCGCCATCGAACCGCAACGCCGCAAACGCCGAAACATTGCCGACGATCTGTTGTACTCCGATCAGTTTGGTGGATACCGCGCCGATATCGCCACCATTGTTTTTGTCACCCCAGACCACGACGGTACCATCCGCCCGTTGCGCCGTGAATGCATAAGCATTGCTGAATCGATTCAGCGAATGACCGGGAAACAGGAGTGTCGAACTGTCCGCCATGGGAATGCCCTCAAAAGAAAGTCGTGCTGATCGAACAATGGGTGGAAACGGGTGAACTCACATTTCTGTTGGTTTGGATGACGCTACTGCCGTTGTTCAGGTTGCCGCGATGCAACCCAGGCTGCGTTCCATCCGCGCCTGCGCATCCATCACGAAAGTCTGGGTGGGGGCGACGGGAGTGGCCATGCGCATCGCATCGACCCCCGAGTAGTCCAACCAACCGGTTTGCAGGTTGCCCATCCCTGGTGCGAATCCTGTTCCTGGATCGAAGGGGGTCAGTCCGGTGGACAACAGTGCCTGATCGCCTCCCAGGGTACCGAAATTCGGGGTCGTGATCACCGCTGGCACGCTGTCGGAGTCGGATGCCTGCAAGATCGGGTCGGCGACAGGGACGGCATTCCCGAAGGATGGCATGGGGGAGGCGGGGGTTTGGGCCGCCGTGATGGTCTCAAGACGCGGTTCGGTCCGTGCCGCTGTCGGGTGATCCGCAACCATGGTGGATCCCGTGGGGGCATCCTGGATGTAGGCGTCGGTATAGGTGGTGTAATTGTCGGTTACCACATCGGCATAACTGGTATAAAGCGTGACCCAGAAGGCCTCTTTGCCCTCTGTGAGGCCATCTCGCAGGGTGTTGACGGTCAAGGTCTGACTGCTCTGGTTGGCGGCAAACGTCACCGCCTGGCCTGACAGGGCCTGAAAATCAGAGTCTCCCCATGCGGTATTGTCTTGGGTGCTGACGTATACCGTGGAGGCCGATCCGGTGCCGCTGCGGGCAATGGTGAAGGTGATGAGGCTGCCTTCTTCCGTTGGATGCGTGTCCGTGGCCTGGGCGGTGATGGTGTAACTGTAATCCGGAAGCGTCACATTCTGGATGTAACCGCTCGCGACGGTATTGGGGTTTTCGGATGACTCGGCATCGGCATGGCTGGTAAACAGTTGGAACCAGAACGATTCCACACCTTCCGCGACGGCATCCGAATAGGTGGTGACGGTGACGGTCTTGCTGGTCTCCTGGGCGGCGAATGACAGTTCCTGGGCGTAAAGCGGCGCAAGGTCGCTGTCTGCCATGGCGGTATGGTCGCTTGTGCCGACATAGACCGTGGAAGCCGTTCCGGATCCGCTGCGGGTGATGGTGAAGGTGATGTCATTGCCTTCCAGCACAGGAGTCGTGGAATCGGCACTGCTGGTGATGGAGTAGGTATAGGCGGGACCGACCACATCCTGGATGATCCCTTGATCATAGGTTTCAAAGAGGGCCGACTCCAGGTTGCCAGGACTGGTATACAGATTGAACCAGAAGCTTTCCGCCCCTTCCGTGACGGTATCCTGATAGGTATGGACGGTGATGGTCCGACTGGTTTCGTTGGCGGCGAACCGTACCTCCTGGGCTTCAAGCCGTTTGAAATCATCGTCGCCCCAGGCCGAATCGTCCGAGGTGTCCACGTAGACTGTAGAGGCGGTACCCGAGCCACTGCGGGTGATGGTAAAGGTGATGGCCTCTCCTTCGTTTGTCGCGCCACTGTTGGCAATCGTGTAGCTGTAGTGGTCGACCTGGACATCCTGAATGCTGCCGCTGGCATAGGCCGCGACATTTTCGGAGTCGATGTTGGCATAACCGGTAAACAGATCGAACCAGAAGGATTCCTGGTTTTCCGTATCCGCATCCTGGTAGGTGTTGACGGTGACGGTTTTACTGGTTTCGTGATCGGCGAATTTCACCTCCTGGATCGCCAGGGAACGAAAATCGCTGCCACCCTCGGCGGAATGGTCCTGCGTTCTGACATAGACTGTGGATGGCGCGCCCGAACCGCTGCGGGTGATGGTGAAATGGATGGGGTCACCCTCTTTCACCGGGGTATTGTCACCGGCATTGGAGGTGATGGTGTAGTTGAAATGGGGGCCGGTGGCGGCATCCCGGATGGCACCGCTTGAATAGGCGGCGTAATTTTCTGACAGGAAATCATCGTAATGGGTATACAGTTCAAACCAGAACGATTCGGTTCCTTCGGACTCTTCATCCTTGAAAGAGTGGACCGTGACCGTCTTGATGGTTTCATTGGCGCTGAATTTCACCTCCTGACCGGACAGAGCCCGAAAATCCGAGCCGCCCCATGCGACATCATCCACGGTGCTGACGTAGACCGTGGAAGCCGTTCCGGATCCGCCGCGGGTAATGGTGAAGGTGATGGCTTCCCCTTCGGTCACCGGGGTTGCGGATGCGGCATTGCTGGTGATGGTGTAATCGTAGCGGGTGGTCAGGCCATCTTTGATATGGCCACTCGTATAGGTGGCATAGTCGTTGGCGAGCGCATCCTCGGCGCTGGTATACAGATTGAGCCAGAAGGACTCCGTTCCCTCGCTTTCCGCATCCTGATAGGTATTGACGGTGACGGTCTTGCTGGTTTCATTGGCGGCGAATTTGATCTCCTGGCCTGCGAGAGACTGAAAGTCGCTTTTTCCTTCCGCCGATTCTTCCTCTGTGCTCAGGTATACCGAGGAGGAGGATCCTGACCCGCTACGGGTGATGGTGAACGTGACGGCCTCTCCTTCGCTCACCGGAGTGTTGTCAGAGGTGCTGCCGGTGATCGAATAGGTGTAGTGGCTGGTATCGGTGGTGTCTTGGATGTAGCCATTCGTGAAGGTTGCGAACTTGCCGGAGAGGAGATCCGCCTCGCTGGTGAAAAGATCCAGCAGAAAGGATTCGGTTCCCTCCGAGCCTGGATCCTTGTTGGTGCGGATGGTGATGGTTTTGGTGGTTTCGTAGGGAGCGAAGGTCACTGCATTGCCCGCAAGGGGCTGAAAGTCTTTCCCGACGGACGCGGAATCGTTTTTGGTGTTGAGCAGGACCGTGGAGGCCGATCCGGATCCGCTGCGCGTGATGGTGAAGCTGATGTTGCCCCCTTCCGGGGCCGGAGCCGTGGCGCTCACACTGCTGTTGAGCGCGTAACTGAAACGGGAGGCGACACCATCCGCGATGACGGCATTGCCGTATTCCGAATAGCTGCTGTCGTTGACATTGCGGTACAGCGTGAGCCACAGATCTTCATTGTCTTCTGTCAGGCTGTCGGTCAGGGTTTCGACCTTGACTGTTTTGGTGGTTTCGTAGGGGGCGAAGGTCACAGGCAGCAGTGACAGAGCTTTATAGTCACTGGAGTCGGCACTGCCGTCCACGGTGCTGACATAAACCGTTGAGGCGGTATTGCCCTCGTTGCGGGTGATGGTGAACACCACCGCATCCCCTTCCGTAACCGGATTGACGGAAGTGTTGCTGGTGATGGTGTAATTGTATCCGGAAAACGGCTTGTCCTTGATGAAGGCAATGCCGGAAGAGGCATAGGTGGTGTCATTTTTGTGCAGATAGAGCTTGAGCGTGAAAAACTCATCCGATTCCAGCCACCAGTCCTGCACGATGGGGACATCCAGCGTCACCACCGTCTGGTTGGCGGCAAAAGTGACGGCCTTGCCGTTGAAACCCGTGAAATCATCGGCGGCGGCGGTTCCTGCTGCGGTTGAGACGTAAACATCGGAGGCGGAACCGCTCCCGCTGCGGGTGATGGTGAAAGTCGCCTTGCTGCCTTCGGTTACACCGGTCGTTGCGCTGCCGGCTGCAGAGGAGGTGATGGTATAATTGTAGAAGGGCAGAGCCTTGTCCTTGATGTAGCCTGTGGCCGTGGTGGCTGGCGTCGTGTCGGAAAGGTTTTTGGAAAGATTGAGAGAAAAAGATTCACTGCCTTCCACCAGATCATCTTGCAGCGTATCGACCGTGATGGTCTTGGTGGTCTCGTTCGGCGCAAAATCCACCGACAACTTGTCCAGCCCCTGATAATCGCTGTTGCTGGTCGTGCCGTTGGCGGTGCTGAGATAGACGGTGGAAGCGGTACCGCTATCGTTGCGTTTCACCGTGAACGTGATGGCGTTCCCCTCGCTGACGGCGGTTGTGGCCGTGCCCGCGCTGGAGGCAACGGTGTAGGTATACTCTTTGGGGGTGATGTTTTTGATGTAGGCGGTTGCGGAGACACTGGCCACGGCATCCGATGGACGGAGCAGGTCCAGGGAAAAGGATTCGGTTTCTTCGACCAGCGTGTCGTTATGGGTGGTCACCGTGACGGTTTTGCTGGTTTCAAAGGCGGCAAAATTCAATTGGAATTTATCAAGGGGCTTGTAATCCGTATTGTCGGCGGTACCCGCTTTCGAGCTGAGATAAACCGTCGAAGCGGCGGAGGCGGTGCCACTGCGGGTAATGGTGAAGAGAATGTTTTCGCCTTCCTTGACCGCGTTTGCGCTGCTGCCCGAATTGGACGCAATCGTATAGCTGAAGACAGGAGCCGAGGTGGCCGGCTCGGAAAGAGCCACGACCCCCTTGACGTCACTGTTCCAGAAGTCGTTGATGGACGCCTTGAATTCGGGATTGTATTTCTTGTTGCCCGTTCCTCCCCAGGGGTTGCGGATGATGAATGTGTCGTCACTGCTGTCGTAGCCGATGAGCATGAACGCATGACCCGCCACCAGATTTTGCAACGCATTGCCGGCATCCGTGGTCTTTCCGAAAGAGGCCAGCCAGCCGATCGAGCCATTTTTGAGGGCATCGATGATGGTCTGTTTATAGGTGGCGGCATTTTTGGAATAGTAGAATGCTGTGGACAGTTTGTCGGACAGGCTTGAATAATAGCTGGAATAATAGGAATAATTCAGATTGGTGATCTCTTTGATCGGATAGGCCCAGCCTCCTTCCACGGCCTGATAACTGTTCTCGCCAGTCCATGTCGTTTTCATTTGGACGTTGGCTTGTTGATTCAATTGAACGTAGGCTTTTTCAAAAATGGAAACCCAGCTTTCTCCAGTCAGACTGTGTTGGAGATTGCTGGTGAAGGCCACTGTGTTGTATTGTGTGACCGGGAGGCTTTTGTTGACCGTTGTATAGGCCTCTGCGCCATCCAGGTAGAATCGGACGCCATAGGTTCCGTTGCCGTTGTCGATGACATTGCCACTGATCAAAGAGGGATTGGCATTGGCGATGGCGCCGATACTGGCCACGAGATAACAGGTGCCGGCGGATCCTTGATTTACGTCGGTTGCCGCAATGCCATCCACAAAGAGTGGGCCGGATGCGTCCGCGTAGGTGAAGGCATTGGTGGAGGCCTTTTCCTTGGCGGTATCCCCACCGCTGATGGGCATGGGCATATCCAATCCCAGATACCATTTGTCCACCAGATGAGACGCCGCCTGCTCGGACATGCCACCGGCCATGTCTCCCAACGTTTCGACATCCGCGGCGGACTGTACCCCTGCCCACCATTTGGTATTGGCCGGGTTGCTGTAAACGACGTTGTAAGTGATTGATTGTAGATATTTGCTTTCAAAAATCGTGGTACTGTTTGTATAAATGGTTTTCAGGTCGTTGAGTTCTGTTGAGGAAACACCATCGGCAACGACGGTTTGCAGCATTTCCAGCATCTCTTGATAGCTGAATTTATTGTCATCAATATCTTTGGTGACAAGAGCCAGGATCTGATTGTTGGTAAGATTGGATGTCCAGGTCATGCACAAGGTCTCCTGATTAAGATACTGATTCGTATTCGGTACCGCTGTGGCTGTCCATGCGGATCCTGTTGTTTTTGTAGGGCAAGCCAGAGTGTCCTTGTCGGGTCGCGGGGCAGTCCTGTTTTTTCAGGGGGGAGAGCCATCCCAGGTACGCAGGATCATGTCAAGATCGTTTTGCTTTAATTATGATAGATTCCAGGAAAGATGTCAAACCGGGCGGTGTCCATGGAAATGGTTGGCACTGGGTTTCGATCATGAGATACACTCAGTTGTGTGCAACAGGTCTTGAGAGAACATGGATGGCTCTCAGGCTTTTTTGACGAATTCCGACTTGAGCATCATTGCCCCAATGCCGGTTATTTTGCAGTCAATATTATGGTCGCCCTCAACAAGACGGTTGATTTTGACCTTGGTGCCAACTTTGACCACGGAAGAAGAACCTTTCACCTTCAGATCTTTGATCAGGCTGACCATGTCGCCGGCCTGCAGGGGGTTTCCGTGGGCATCCGTCACCACGGGTTCATCGTTTTGGGATGAGGTGGCATTCGGGTTCCACTCGTGCCCGCATTCTGGACAAAGCAGTTGGTTGTGATCGGCATAGGTGTAGGTCGATTGGCACTGGGGACAGGGAGGAAGTGTGTCGCTCATTTTGGTTTTTCCAGGTTGGTATGGGTTGTGTCAGCAGATTTTCGGGAACGGTCACCGGGTATCACATGTGTTTCTGTTTTACCGTGTTCCCCCTTTTTATCAAGGTGTCGAGAACTTCTGAGAAGTGCCCGATTGAGATCGGTTTGTGCAAGATGACATCGATGGCGGTGTCTTGATCTTCGGTCTGGAAGGTGTCGCTGCCCAGGCCGGTGCAGAGCAGAATGGGCACATCCGGGCGTATTGCCTTGACCTGGTGGGCCATTTCAACTCCCGTCATTTGGGGCATGGAGTAATCGGTGATGAGGGCGGAAAAACGCTCCGGATTGGTGGCAAAGGTACGCAAGGCTTCCTGTGCCCCGTTTTCAGTAATCACCTCGTATCCCAGGCGTGACAGCAACTCCCGGTAGATCAATAACAGTTGGGGTTCGTCATCGACCACCAAAAGGGTGCCAGCCCCCTGGTGGAGCGCAGTCGTGTCATCCACCACCCAATCCATCTGCGTGTGCCTGGACAGCAAGGGCAGATAGACCCAGAACAGACTGCCTGTTCCCGGTGTGCTGGTCACGCGGATGGTTCCCCCATGGTTGGTCACGATGCCATGTACCACCGATAATCCCAACCCGGTCCCTTTTCCAACCTCCTTGGTGGTGAAAAAGGGGTCGAAGATGTGATCCAGGATCTCCGACGACATGCCGGTTCCGGTATCTTGCACCTGGAGTTGCGCGTACTCCCCCTCTGCCAGATTGATTTCCGATCCCCCTGTGGCCACCTGGATCCGTTCCAGGGAGATGCGAATCATCCCCTGATCATGGGGAATCGCCTGACGGGCATTGGTACACAGGTTCATCAGGAGTTGATGAATTTGATCCGCGTTGCCATGGACCATCATGTCATCACTGTCAATCCTGGCTTCGATGGCGATGGTGGAAGGCACCGAGGCCCGGAAGAATTTGATCACCTCTCGCACCAGAACGGGCAGCAGCACAGGCTGACGTGGCGATTCGCTCTTGCGACTGAAGGTCAGGAGCTGATCCACCAGCGCCTTGGCCCTGACACTGGCCGTGAAAATTTCTTGAAGAAAGCCGTGTATCCGATCCTGTTCCGACACACTGTGCAGAGCCAGTTCCGTATAACCCAGGATGACACCCAGTATGTTGTTGAAGTCGTGGGCGATACCGGCGCTCAAAGTGCCAATGGCCTCCAGTTTCCCGGCATGGCGCAATTGCCGTTCCAGTTTGACCCGTTCCAGGACGATCGCCAACAGACTGCCGATGCGCTCCAGGGCCACGGCATCATCCCGGGTGTAGTCCCGCATCCCGTTGATCACGACGATCTGGGCAACCAGTCGATTGCCGTTGATGATGGGTACCGCAAGAAACCGGTTGAGCGAATGGTGGGCGTCGGGAGTGTCGATGAGACCAGAACCTCCCAATGGTGTATTGCTCAACAGGGGCTGTCCATGATCGGCAACCCCTTTCCGTGAACCGGGACCGGATTGAGAAACAGCCGATTGTATGCGTTGTTCGTGGGCGGGGACCATGTTTGGCGTGATGGCGCGATTGACCGGTAGACATGTTTGTTGATCGATTTCATAGACATAACCGCTTTGACTGTCGGTCACCGACAGGCTGGCGTCCAGGACATGTTGCACGATCTCTTCGATGGCGACCTGTTTGGAGGCCAGGAATTTTCTGGCTAGGCGTGCCAATGTTTCCTGAATGTATTTTTCATGCAGTATGGTGGCTTCTGCCAATTTGCGTTCACTGATGTCTTCAAAAATGGTTGCAAATTCGCGTTTACGGGGACTGTAGGCGAAGACCTCGAAATGTTTGTTCGTCTCTTGGGAGTAGTGTTGAAACCGGGTTGGTTGGCGACTCAGGGCCACCTGGCCATAGGTTTCGATCCAGAAGGACTCGGTGCGGGGCATGATCTCTAGAATGGTATGTCCGATCACTTGAGCGGGATGCAGGCCGGTCATTTTCGTGAACGCCTGATTGACCTCCAGAAATCGGTAATTTTGCGGTTGACCGGCATCGTCCACAATGATCTCGTGGAGTGCAAAGCCGTTGAGCATATTGTCAAACAACGCGTGATAGGTCTGCTCGCTGTGCTTGAGCGCATTTTCGATCAATTTGCGATCGGTGATGTCGGTGGACACGCCGCACAATCCCCAGATGTTGCCATTGCTGTCACGGAGGGGTTGCTTCAATTCCCAGTAGACACACCAGTCTGGGGTTTCTGGCGCGACTTCGATCTCCATTTGCGTGGGCGTGCCTTGTTCCAGCACCCGGTTGTCCACTTCCCATATGCGCTTTACGGCCGCCGGTGGGAAAAAGCGTGAATCGTCGCTGCCGATCAGCGATTCGGCGGAACATCCAAACAATTTTAGCGTGTACGTGTTTGCGTACACATATTGATGATCTTTGTTTTTGATGTAAATATAAGAAGGCGTGTGATCCAAGGCGTCCGTGAGGCGTTTGGCCTGGTCCAGGGCGGCCCGCAGGGCGATTTCTGCTTCGGCTTGTTGCCTGATGGCGCGTTGACTCCACTGCCAACCGCGCATCAACCAAACAGCCATCGCGGTGGTCACCAGCATGAACAGGCCCGCGACACCGCACGTCCATCTCAACTCATCGTGCCATGCAGCAAAATACTCCTCCTCGGAGAGACCGACATTGATATAAAAGGCGTATTTCTGGTTGCGCCGGTAACTGTGATGACGCCGCACGCCGTCAATGCTGGTTGCGCCGGCCCGATAACTGCCTTGTGTGGCATCTTGCGCCAAGGCGGCCTTGAAATCATCGGAGATGCGGGCCGGATTGGTTTGTACGTCATTCGGCAGTGTGGGATAGCGCACGATCAGACGTAGATGACCGTCACGCCAAGCAATCGACCCGTTTTGTCCCAGTTTCAAAGCGGCGAAGTTTTCGTACAACCGTTCCAAAGGCACGGTGGCGGTTATGATTCCAGCGAATTTTCCATCTGCCTCATTCAGACGACGCGACAGCACCAACATCCACTTTCGTGTTTCCTTGGCGAGGAATGGTGATGAAATCATCAGACCGGCATCGGGATGGTCCCGATGGGTCATGAAGGCGTCCTGATTGGAGACGTTGGTGTGTGCGGTATCGTTTGCGATTTGTCCCCAGATGACCTCTCCACGGGCGTTGGCGGCCCCCAGGTCGGACAGAATGGGTAGGATGGCCTGTTGGCGTTGGCGTTGTTCGTGCCATTGGGTTACTGGCAAGGCATCGGGAGCAGGCTGTTTGGCATAATCGTCGGCCATCGACAGGAGAGAAAGGTCCACGCTGGCGATCAAATTGACAATTTCCCGATCCAGCATCAGCGCCAGATTTTGTGTGGCGATCTTGGAGCTTTCAACGTAGGTGTACCAACTCGACCAAAGTGTGAAGGTGGTCAATCCTGCCATCATCAGGTTGATCAATAATAACGAAAGCCATAACCAGCGAACGAAATGCTTTGCTTCCATGATTGGCACTCCGTTGGCAAAGGATTGTGGGGATCTTGTTTCCTGTTCTTTTGCGAAATTTCGTGCAGTATGCGGGAATGACTCCCTGCCTACTACAATTCTGAGCGGATTTCAACCGACTCTGTTGTGTGTCATGATCCCCGCCCGATTTCTGAAGAAACACTTCTGGCATATCATTCATAGCGGATGGCCACCTTGAGAAACAAAGGATTCATACGTAAGCCGGTTTCGCGCAGAGTGGTCAGATTCAAAGAGGGTTTGACCTGGGTGGTGATGTGCAAACCTGCCAGGATCCCGTCTTGGACATCTCCGGTAAATGGAGAAAAGAGAAGCGATTTTTTCTTGATTCCGAATTGTCTAAGGGTGGTTCGGGCGGACGGATCCAGCGGTTCGGCGAGAAAAATGCCTGCCACCGGCTGGTTGTCGAAGCGGTTCAGGCCGGCCAAGTCGGTCATCGTGATCTCGACCGGATATTGATGGATGAGCCGGATCGAGCCTTGCAGTCGTTTGGTGACCTGTTCGGCAGCGGGACGATTCTCCTCCTGATAGACCACCAGCAACAAGAGTGTTCCCGCATCGTTTTGTTGGGAAGCGATATCCAGATTACCCCCGACCAGAGCCGGAAACATTTTGATCCCGAGTTGCACGAGATACCTGACTTCATTTTCAGCCGCTTTGCCCACCGTGACCAGACCGATCAAGAGGATCAGCATCGGCAGGAACAGGGAAAAAGGGGTTGCGTGGCGGTTCACGACGCAGACTTTCCCCGATTTCAGTACGCAAACGCCAGTTTCAACCACATTTCCCGGCCTGCTTGTGGATAATCCCCGGGAATGGAGGGATTCGCCGCTTCCCGTATATCCGCATCGAACAGATTTTTCACTCCGGCTTGGCAGGTCAACCTGTGAACTCCGCAGTTGAACATGGAACCGGTCACCTGAGAAGGTTGCCGTCGTGGACATATTTTTCCGACCGGTCATGCCGGTTCCACTTGTCGATGAAAGTCCGCAACCCGTGGGTCGCCGGCAGCGCCTCACAGGCAGTGTCTGCATAGACGAAGCGCCGTTTCACCTGCGAGTCGCTCATGGAAGCAAGCGGTCAAAATGGGTGATTTTCTCCCGCAGGCGATTGGCCAGGAATGGACTGGCTGGGGCCAGGCGACGCAGAATTTCGTTGGCTTCATCCCGGTATTGAACCCTTTTCAACGGTGTCCACCAGGACGGCAGTGGAGGCGTCAGATTGATGATTCGATCCGCCAGTTTGACCATCCAGATGGCCTCGGGTTGCTGTTGAATGCGGTCCAGACTGTCGCCCATGCGCAAGGATTTGTCCAAATTCGGATCCTTGGAAAGAGCCAACACCCCCTGGGCCACTTCCAGGCCAAATGTTTCGGCCAGCGTGTTGAAAGGGGTCGGCGTGTCTTCCAGAACGTCATGCAGCAAGGCGCACTGCATGGCAAGATCCGGTGCGGCGTGTTTCTCCTCGGCCAGGGCGCTCATGACCTCCATGGTGACCAGGACTACATGGACCCCGTAGGGCAGTTGACTGCCCGGCAGGGTTTGCCCAAGATGCGCCTGGGCGGCGAAACACAAGGCCTCTCGATATTTTTCCTGGGACCAGCAGCCATGCATAATGGACTCCTCCGGATCATGAAGTGGTGGGGTGTCACCACAAGGGAACCTTTCAACCGGGTCGGATCGGTTGTTTGAAGGGACTGTTGGTCATGCGCTCACCATGCCAGAACGAGCCGAACAGGCTGCGCTGCCAGCGAATGAACTCCGACAGGCTCCCTGCGGAACGGCAGCAGGATATCTGCCACCCCGGCGGATTGAACGGATCGGCCTACCAACACCACAGGAGACAAACCTCCCCGGTTGCCAGATTGATGGCGAACAGTTCGTCGAGACTCCGGGACGCATCCACCGAATCCGAGGAAAACGGCACGAATTCTTCCATGACGATCAACGCGCCACCTTGTTGCCTGAAATGTCATCGCATTGACTTTGCACAAATCGGACAAAATCGTCAGTCGCTTTTGATGTCGTCCGATGTTTGTCTATGACAAGATTGATCGGTCGTGACAAGACCCCTTCCTGAAAATGGCGAATCTCGACTAATTTCAATAATTTCTCTTTACGCAAGGTCATGCGGGAAACAATGCTGAATCCGATGCCTGCCTCTACGGCGCTTTTGATCGATTCCGTGGTGCCGACCTCCAGGTTGATGTTCATTTCCCCATAATGGATGCCAAAGCGTTGCAGAAATTCTGCAATCACGGCGCGGGTTCCGGATCCCTCCTCGCGGGAGATGAAGGGATATTTCGGCAGATGCGTCACGGAAATTTCCGGCAAGGTGGCCAGGGGGTGATGGGGGGGCATGATCACAACCAGTTCATCGGTCATGCATGGAACAACGTCAACATTGTCCACATTCACCGGACCTTCCACCATGCCAATGTCGATGGTCACGTCTTCCAATTTGCGCAAGACCATTCCGGTATTGTGAAGACTCAGCCTGACTTTGACGCCTGGGAACAGATCATGATAGCGACATAAGATTCCTGGCACCAGATAACCGCCAGGGGTGGTGGTGGCACCCAGACGGAATTCTCCTCGTGCGTGACCGGTCATCACATTGATCTTTTTTTCCGTCTCGCGATACAGGTCCAGGATCCGACCCGCATACTGAAAGGCACGGGATCCGGCTTCCGTCAAAGAGACACGATTATGATGCCGTTCAAACAATCTGGTGTTGAAATGTTCCTCCAATTGACGAATCTGAAAGGTGATCGCCGGTTGTGTCTGTTCCAATTCTTCGGCAGCGCGGGTGAAAGACAAGTGCTTGGCAACGGCGTAAAACACACTCAGACGTGTATCACAGAAACTCATGAATGGCTCCCCTTGATAGTGGTTTCAATCAAACCAGTCCAGACCTGATTTCTCATCAGGGGGAATGCTCCCGTGGCGAGGGGCGGCTTAATGGGGATTCCATATGTCCCTGAAGCACCGCTTCGATTTCTGAACGTTTTTTCCGGGGGGCGACTTGTTCCATGAAATCGATGACATAACGGGCAACATGGGTGCCTTTTTTGATCCCGATGCGTGTGGTGTTCATGCCGAACAGACTGCCCACATGGATGGCCTCCAGATTTTTATCCCGTGCCGGGTCATAAGCCATTTCCGCCACGATGCCCACACCCAATCCCAATTCCACATAGGTCTTGATCACATCGGAGTCGATGGCTTCCAGGACGATGTTGGTGGTCAGTCCGTGATCCTGGAACGCCTGATCGATCTTGCTGCGTCCGGCGAATCCGATATCGTAAGTGATGAGTGGGTAGCAGGCCAAAGAGTCGATCCGGATCGGTGATTCTTTGGAAAGGGGATGACCACCCGGCGCCACCACCACATGTTGCCACTCCAGACAGGGAAAACTGATCAGCTCTTTGCATTCGGCAATCGCTTCCGTGGCAATTCCCAGATTGGCTTGTCCCGATGCCACCATTTCCACCACATGGGGGGGATTGCCCTGATGCAGACGCAGACGGACATTGGGATATTTCTGCATGAACGCGGGAATCACCCGTGGCAGGACATAACGGGCCTGGGTGTGGGTGGTGGCGATGGTCAGACTGCCCCGGCTTTCGGAGCTGAATTCCCGTCCCACCATGCGCAGATTTTCCGTGTCGTGGAGAATGCGCTTGGCGATGTCGAGAATCATCTGGCCAGACTCGGTCACTCCCACCAGTCGTCTGCCGTTGCGCACAAAGACCTCCACGCCAAGTTCCTCCTCAAGCAGCTGAATCTGCCGTGATACACCGGACTGGGAGGTATGCAAACGCTCTGATGCCGCGGTCACGTTCAATCCGCGTCTTGCCACTTCGCACAGATATTTGAGCTGATGAAATTTCACATTGATCTCCCTGTTGATTGCGGCGCGGGATTGAGCACTAAAAACGATTATATAATAATTTTATATTGTTATTATTATATTTTGGTTCAGGCTATGCTGCAAGAGAAATAAATGGGGAATCAGACATGATTGTCCAGCTTGGTTTGCACCATTTGCAGACAGAGAGTCACAATAAAAAAGTGTTGAAAAGGAGTGTACAGGCATGAATGACCACGCAGGGATTGCCATCGGGGAGGAGTTGGATCGTTTTGAAGAGGCGCTCGCACTGTTCAATCAGGGCAGGTTGGATGAGGACCGGTTTTTGGCATTGCGGATGTCGTTGGGGGTTTACACCCAGCGTCAGAAAGGGGAGTACATGGTGCGCCTGAAGCTGCCGGGAGGAGGGGTTTCCACGGTGCAACTGGCGGCATTGGTGAGGATTCTCGACGCGGTGCCCAACGCCGGTTCGATTCATCTGACCACCCGTCAGGATATTCAGCTCAAATCGATTCCGGGATCGGCGGTGGTGGATTTGTTGCGTCGGATCCACCAGGCGGGTTTGATCACCCGTGAGGCCGGGGGACCGACGGTGCGCAATATTGTGGCCTGTCCCTTGGCCGGTGTCTGTCCCCGGGAACAGCGGGATGTTCTGCCCGTTGTCCAGCGTGTGATGACACGGTATCTGGGCAATCCCTTGACCCGTTTCTTGCCGCGTAAATTCAAGATTGCCATCTCCGGATGTGGGGCGGAATGCGCTCAGGATCCTTTCAACGATCTGGGGATCACCGCCGAGCGGGATTCCCAGGGGAGGTGTGGTTATCGGGTGAGCATGGGGGGTGGTTTGGGTCACAAACCCAGAAAAGGCAAACGGCTTGAATCCTGGGTGAGCGAGACGGAATTGCTGCCTGTGGTCGAAGCGGTGTTGCGGCTGCATCACCGTCATTCGGATCGGGAAAAGAAATCGCGGGCGCGTCTCAAGTTTCTTTGGGAACGGTTTACCGGGGAGCAACTGCGTCGTTTCTACCAGGAAGAGCGGGAGCAGACCCGACAGACCATGACGATCCCGGAAACCATTCCGGGGAACTGGGGTGAGCCGGTTGACAGGCCGGACTTTCCGCAGCGGGTGACCCGTGCGGTGGTGCCGCAGAAGCAGCCCGGATTGTTCAGCGTGCCGGTTCGGGTGCCCCTGGGGGATTTGACTTTGGATCAGTTGCGGGGATTGACCGCGCTGGCCCAACGGTTGGCCATACCGGAGATCCGCATCACCACCGAGATGAATCTGTTGCTGCTGCATGTCACCGCCCACGCCTTGCGGGAGTTGCCGGATGCGTTGCGGACATTGGATTTGCGTCTGCCGCGGGCAGGGGATGATGTGTCGGCGTGTGTGGGTTCTGCGGTGTGCAATCTGGGTCTGACCGCGGCGCCGCTTTTGGCGCGGCAACTGGCGGGCGGACCGTTTGATCTGAAGGTGCGGGTTTCCGGCTGTCAGAATGGCTGTGTCCAGTCGGATCTGTGCGACATTGGCCTGACGGGTGAAATTCGGCGTCCGCACGGGATTGCCATGCCGTTTTATCGGTTGCTGACCGGTGGCCGGGGCATCGGGGATGGGGTGTTGGGACGGTGTATCGGATCCTTTCCCGCGGCGCGTGCGCCACGGGCTGTGGAGATCATCCAGGAGGCCTTTGCCCGCAGCGGTCAGAGTGAACAGGGGTTTTCCGCCTGGGTGGCGCGTCAATCGGATCAGGAGTTGTCGCTGCTTGTGAAGGATCTGGATCTGGTCACTCCGGAAGAGGCGGTCACGTTGCTCCGAAACGAGCAGGATCAGGCCGGTTTTGCCACCCAGACCGGGCTTAACGAATGTGTCGGCAGTCGCAAGCTCAATATCGAAGCCGCTTTTGCCCGTGCCGCCCATGAGCGGAGCTGCTGTCAGGATCTGTGGAATCTGGGTCAGGTGGTGGCGAGTCTGTTCCGTACCAGAGAGATCCTGCACGGGCTGGGCGCGACTTTGCTGGCGGGCAGCAAGCTGCCGATTGCCCTGTCCGAACTGGATCTGGAACAGGTCGCCTTTCAGGCCTGTCGGCGTCCTTTCCGGGGGAGTCCTCTGGGTCAGAGGCTGTTTGAATTGAGTGAACAGCAGCGTTTCCTGGAGTGCAACCCCGATGCGCACAGTCGTTTCGAGGATTTTCTGGGTGATCTGGATCGTTGGGTCCGGGAGTTGGCCCGGTTGTGGTCCGGTGAGGATATCACCTTGTTTCTGAATCCCTATCTTCCCCCTGATGTGGCGGAGGGTGAGGGGGATGACCAGGTTGTGGGGATTGCTTTTTCCAGTCGGGAAGTGGCTTGAGAAGTGTCGTGACGTTACATGTTCAATGAACTGCCAATCGTGATCAGACAGGAGTGCGGTATGATGAGTCTTGCCATCAAAATTCAAGAGAGTATTCAATTGCTGCGTCAGGCTGGCAATGATTTTGCCCAGGCGCGTTTTTCCACCAGTTTTGGGGCCGAAGATCAGGTGTTGATGGATCTGATCGCCAAACATGCCCCGGAAGTGCGTGTGTTCACGTTGGATACCGGGCGGTTGCACCAGGAGACCTACGACGTGATGAACCGGACCCTGGTCCGTTACCGGATTCCGGTCCAGGTCTATTTTCCCCGTCATGATCTGCTGGAAGCGCATCTGAACACCCATGGACCCAACGCCTTTTATGAAAGCATCGAATTGCGCAAGAATTGCTGCCATGTGCGCAAGGTCGAGCCTTTGAAACGGGCCTTGCATGGGGCGGGCAGTTGGGTGACCGGCTTGCGTCGTGAACAGGCGGTCACCCGGGAAGGGTTGGCGCATCGTGCGCCGGATCCGGCTTTCGGACTGGAGAAGTTCAATCCTTTGCTGGAGTGGAGTCAGGAGGAGATCTGGAGTTACATCCACGCCAACGCGGTGCCTTACAATCTCCTGCATGACCAAAATTTTCCCAGCATCGGTTGCGCTCCATGCACCCGCGCCATCTCCGCCAACGAGGATTTGCGCGCCGGTCGCTGGTGGTGGGAATCACCCGTGACGAAAGAGTGTGGATTGCACGTCAAATCCGCCTGATCCCCATGACGGCCTCCGACAGGGGCGGAGGCCGTCAAAAATCGATTTGATTATCTCTATTGGTTATTACCGGCCCTGCCTGTTCTTGTGTTAACCTTGAAGGTCAGGTCAGACTCTGCGCGCATGGGGAGGTCAACTCCACTCCGAATCCAGGGATTCGAGAGTTGAGAGGTCGTTTTCCAAAGGAGAATGCATGATCAAAAGATCGGGTGTGTGGCCATGGGTATGGATGGTGATCGTGCTGGCACCGATCCGAGCGGTCTGGGCTGATGAACTGAAAATGGGCATGTCTTCGGCCTTCAGTGGGTTGGCGGCGGCCCTGGGCACCGGAATCCGTCAGGGGGTCGAGGCCAGGCTGGAGCAGGTCAATGCCAGCGGGGGCGTACACGGACATGTGTTGCGCCTGATTGCCCTGGATGATGGTTACGAACCCCGCCGCGCCGCCCCCAATGTGCGACAACTGATCGAAAAAGAGAATGTCCTGGCCCTGATCGGCAACGTCGGCACTCCGACGGCGGTCGTGACCGTTCCGATTGCCCAACAAGCCCACACCGTGCTGTTTGGTGCCTACAGTGGCGGTGCCCTGCTGCGCAAACAACCCCCGGATCGTCATATCATCAATTTTCGCGCAAGCTACCGTGAAGAGACGGCGGCGATGGTCACAGGATTGTTGGAATCCGGCGTTCGTCCGGAGCAGATCGCCTTTTTCACCCAGAACGACAGCTTTGGCGATGATGGTTATCATGGGGCCCTGGAGACCTTGAACGCCATGGGTTACCGGCAGGGCGACAAATTGCCCCATGGACGCTATACCCGCAACACCCTCAACGTGGAAGAGGGATTGGGCGTGATTCTGGCGGCTCCGGTGGAACCGCGGGCGATCATTCTGGTCGGCTCCTACAAGCCGTGCGCGGCTTTTGTGCGGCTGGCCAAAAAAGAGTTGCCCAAGACCGTGTTTCTCATGGTCTCCTTTGTCGGCAGTGAACCCCTGGTCCGGGAGTTGGGCGGCGATGCTGAAGGGGTGATCGTCACCCAGGTGGTGCCTTCCCTCGACGACCACAGCCCGGCGGTGCGGGAATATCGACAACTCATGGTGGAGTTGGGTATCACGCCGGGTTACCTGTCGTTGGAGGGGTATCTGATGGCGCGGTTGTTCACTCTGGGTCTGGAAAAGGTCGGTCCGGATCCAACCCGCAAAGGGGTGCTCGATGCCCTGGAAAGTCTGGGAAAGGTGGATATCGGCATGGGGTCCGGGCTGCATCTGAGTCGGGAAGAGCATCAAGCCAGCCATCATGTCTGGCCCACGATCTATCGCAATGGACAATTCGTCCCTTTGGACTGGAAGAAGGCGTGGTGAATGATGACGAATTCGCATGCGTCGGCATGGCATCGGGAGGGATTCTTCAAGGCGTTCGGTCTGACGTTGAGCATTCGTCGCATGTTGTTGGGATTGGGACTGGTAAGCGGGATTGCGATTCTGTTGCTGGCCGGCGTGGCCTTGGTCTCGAATCATCGGCTGGCCCAGTACCAGGAAGAGTTGCTCCAGGAGGCTTTTCCGGTCAGCGAGGCGGTGCGCGGCGTGTTGGAAACCGTGATGCGCTTGACCGACCGGCAACACGAGATGATGACCAGTACCTCGTATGCCGAATTCGCCCGTATTCCTCCCCGGCTTCCTTTGGAACAGAGTTTCCGGAGGGAACGCCATAATCTGGATAAGCTGTTGGAGAGATTTCCATCCTCCAGAAAGCTGCTCGGTGATCTGGATCACAATTTCGACAACCTGCTGTATGCCGATACACGCCTGACCGAGCAGAGGGAACAGTGGCTGCAAGGGATCACCTTGCTGGAGGAACGCTCCCGGCAGGTGGAACAGGAAGCGGAAACCATGATTCAAAAGGCCGAAGCCCTGGCAGGCAAGGCCCGTCTGGAAGAGCAGCGTACCCAAAGGCGGCTGCGTCCTTTGCTGGACAAGGGGTCGGCAGACCCGGCGGCCTGGGCTGGGCTGCGGCAACAGTGGCAGGAGATTCGACCCGATCTTCAGGATGCCACGACCAAAATCCGTTATGGCAGTCTGACCCTGGCGCTGCTCAGTCGGCAATTGATCATGGAACGACAGCAGGATCAGTTGATCAGCATTCGCTCCAATGGCATCGATCAGGCTTTGGGGGTGATCCGGGAGGCGTTGGCCTACCTGAAGGAAAAGGTGCCGGACCATTCGGAACTGCGGCCTTTGACGGTGGAGTTGGAGGTTCATTTTCACAACATGCCGCGTCTTTTGGTCGAGGACGAAGACTCGTTGTATGCCCTGTTGCAGACCCTGTTCCGGGACAACGAACAATTGCGGGTCGGCAATCTGCACCTGACGCAGGCGGTCACTCGGGTGATCCGGGATGTGGAACGGCTCTCTTCTCCCGCCGGGCTGTTGCGTGGAGAGATCGTGGCCGATGCGCGTCGGGTGGTCGAGGCCAACCGATGGACCCTGATTGTGGTGAGTCTGTTGGCGTCGATCCTGTTGGTCGGGGCGATTTTTTTCTTCTTGCGCTGGCTCATGGGCAGAACGGCCCAAATCATCCACGCCTTGCAAGGATGTGCCGAGGGGGACTACTCCAGGCAGGTGCCTTTGGCGGGCAATGGGGATCAATTGGATGAGATCGGCGCCACGGTCAACACCCTGGCCCAGACCCTGGATCGCCTGGAAAGCGCGGATGTGCGCAGCATCATGTCACGGACCGCCATCAATGCGTTGCTGGAAACTTCATTGTTGCCTCTGAGTCTTCACAGTTATCTCATAACTGCATTGCGGATCATTCGCAGCATTCCCTGGCTCCGGGTCTGGAACAACGATATCGCCATTTTTTTGGTGGACAAAAGAGAGTCGGAAGCGTTGCGACTGGTCGCCCACATCGGTTTTTCCGATACCGAGCAACAGTTGTGCGCGCAGGTGGCGCCCGGTTACTGTCTGTGCGGCACATCTTTGGCCTCGGGTCAGATTGTCTTTGCCGATGATGGGGATGAACGGCATGTGATTGACCACGCTGAAACCGAACGACATGGCCATTATTGCATCCCGATTCTTTCATCAGGGCGTCCTTTGGGGATTCTCACCTTGCATCTGGACAAGAATCATCGTCAGAATCCCGACGAGATCGCCCTGTTGACCACGATTGCCCATACCCTGGCCGGGGTGATCGAACGCAAGCGCATGGAAGCGCATTTGCAGCATCTGGCCCATCATGATCCTTTGACCGGTTTGCCCAACCGGACGTTGTTCCGGGAACACGCCGAGCAGTTGCATACCCTGGCGATTCGTTCCCGTTCCATTCTGGCGGTCATGCTGCTGGATCTGGATCGTTTCAAACAGGTCAACGATACCCTGGGACATGCCGCAGGGGATCAATTGTTGCTCATGGTGACGCATCGGATCAAACAGACCTTGCGTGCCTCGGATTTGCTGGCCCGTTTGGGTGGGGATGAATTCGGATTGGTGATCGAAGGCCTGCCCAATGCCTTGAATGTCGCCATCGTGGCCGAAAAAATTGTCCACAGTCTGGTACAACCGTTCCTGATTCAGGAAACCTCCTGCGCCATCGGGGTCAGCATCGGCATCGCCTTGTTTCCGGAACACGGTGACACCGTGGAAATGTTGCTCGAACGGGCCGATCAGGCCATGTATGCGGTCAAACAGAACGGGCGTAACGGTTTTCGTTACGCCCGATTGGATGACACGGAGATCGGTCTGGAGCAGGGCAGGGACTCCAGCGCCGCATCGGTTTGATGGCTCCTGTTTTCTTTTGATGGATGGGTCGGAACAGGGGTAAATTGAACATTTTATTGGTGTTGAAGAGAACTGATTTAGCATTGATGGAGATTGTATAATATTTTTATATCATTATCACTTTTTCTTGTTCTTTGTTATCATGCACCGCACAAAAAGAGAGCATGGCTTCGCGATTCTACACAAAAGACTGACAGCCTCCTCTCCCACCCCCCCCCATGATTGACAAGGAGAAGTGACCATGACCAGCGTAACGTTAAACAATCATTCCTACACCTTCAACCACAGCGGCTATCTGGTGAATCTTGCGGACTGGAATCCGGATGTGGCCGCCTTGATTGCACATCGTGAAGATGTTGAAATGACCGAGGCCCATTGGGAGGTCATCGAGATTTTGCGCTCCTATTATGAAGAGTACAAAATCGTGCCCATGATCCGAACCCTGCTCAAGGCGGTCGGCAAGCGCATGGGCCAGGAAAAAGCCAACATTCGTTACTTGTATGAGTTGTATCCCTGTGGACCGGTCATGCAGGCGCTGAAGATCGCCGGTCTCCCCATGCCTTGTTCCTGCGATTGATTCAGATAGGATCCGTGAATCCCCCCGCATGAGCGACCTTCGGGTGTCATGCGGGGGGGGTGGGACGGATGTGCGGATCGTCGTTTGAATCGGACTAAACTAATATAATAGGCTGTGAACGTGTCATCCAGGGAGGATCCAGTCATGCACTCTTCAATCAGATCGAAATTGAAGAAAATCATTTTTTCCGTCACGACGGTGACGGTTCTTGCCGCAGGAATCTTGGCCGCCCATGCCGCCGAGGTGAGTCTGTTGAATGTTTCGTATGATCCGACACGGGAGTTGTATCAGGAATTCAACCGTGCCTTTTCCCAATTCTGGCAGGCCAGAAGCGGAGATCAGGTGACGGTCAAACAGTCCCATGGGGGGTCCGGCAAGCAGGCCAGGGCTGTGATCGACGGTTTGGAGGCGGATGTCGTCACCCTGGCTTTGGCTTATGACATCGATGCCATCGCCCGGAAGGCCAAGCTGTTGCCGGAAAACTGGCGTCAGAGACTGCCCAATCAGAGTGCGCCTTATTATTCGACCATCGTCTTTTTGGTGCGCAAAGGCAATCCCAAAGGGATCCACGACTGGAATGATCTGATCCGGGAGGGGATCCAGGTGATCACGCCCAATCCCAAAACCTCGGGTGGCGCGCGTTGGAATTATCTGGCGGCTTGGGGTTATGCCCTGAAACACAACGATCAGGATCCGGCACGGGCCAGGGCCTTCGTGACCCGACTGTTCAAGAATGCACCGGTGCTCGATTCCGGAGCCAGGGGGGCCACGACCACCTTTGTCGAACGGCGCATCGGGGATGTGTTGTTGACCTGGGAAAACGAAGCCCATCTGGCCATTCAGGAGCTGGGTCCGGATCAGTTCGAGCGGGTGAATCCGTCGTTGAGCATCCTGGCGGAACCACCGGTCGCGTTGTTGGATCAGGTGGTGGACAAACGGGGAACCCGCACCGTGGCCCAGGGCTATCTTGAATATTTGTATTCCGCAGCCGGTCAACAGATTGTGGCCAAACATTTTTACCGTCCCGCCTATCCGGAGAAAGCCGGAAAAGCGGCTGAAATTTTTGAACCGATCCAGTTGTTCACCATCGACGCCGTGTTCGGAGGTTGGGATCAGGCGCAACAGATTCATTTCGCCGATGGGGGTGAGTTCGACCGGATGATGGCACCTCCGGCCAAGCCATGAAACGGATCGGTTGTCATGACCGGGTGTCGTTGACCTTGGGTGTCACGCTTTTTTATCTCGGTTTGATCGTGTTGCTGCCGTTGTCGCTGACCATCTTGATGAGTCTGCAACCCGGGCCTGAGCTGTTTTGGCGGATGATCGCTTCGCCTCGGGTATTGGCCGCTTTTCAGGTCAGTTTTTCCACCGCGCTGACGGCTGCCGCGATTAATGGGGTGTTGGGTCTTCTGACCGCCTGGGTATTGGTGCGTTATCCTTTGCCGGGCAAGAAAATTCTCGATGCCCTGGTGGATCTGCCCTTTGCCCTGCCGACCGCCGTGGCCGGAATTACCCTGGCCGCTCTTTATGCGCCCACCGGCTGGATCGGCTCCTTGCTGGCGCGGATCGGTATTCCGGTGGCGTATACGCCTTCGGGAATTGTGCTGGCGTTGACGTTCATCGGGCTGCCTTTTGTCGTGCGCACCGTGCAACCGGTGTTGCAGGCCGTGGATGGCGGGATGGAAGAGGCGGCGGCCACCCTGGGAGCCGGTCGTTGGCAGACCTTCTGGCGGGTGACTCTGCCCACCTTGATGCCGGCCTTGCTGACCGGCTTCACCATGGCGTTTGCCCGTGGATTGGGAGAGTACGGATCCGTGATTTTCATCGCCGGCAACCGTCCGTTCGTATCGGAGATCGTGCCATTGCTGATCGTCACCCATCTGGAACAGTACGACGTGGCCGGGGCCACGGCCCTGGCCATGATCATGCTGGCCGCTTCTTTCTTGTTGTTGTTGCTCATCAACCTGATGCAGGCGTGGATGAGTCGTCGTTACCCTGTTTGAGTGGGTCTGGAAATTCAAGTCATGAGTACGGTCCTTGATTGGTCGCGACACAGTGGTCAGGTCACGCGGGATCCGGTGTGGGTCCGTTGGTTCCTGAGCGGGATTGTGGTGCTGTTTCTGACCTTGTTTCTGGTGCTGCCGTTGATTTTCATTGGCGTGCAGGCCTTCAGCAAGGGGATTGATGTCTATTGGAGTGCCTTGTCCAATCCGGACTCCCTGGCGGCGATCCGACTGACTTTGTTGACGGCACTGTTGGTGGTTCCCATCAATCTGGTTTTCGGGGTGTGCGCGGCCTGGGCCGTTGCCAGACAGGAGTTTCGCGGCAAAAACTTTCTGGTGACCTTGATCGACCTCCCGTTTGCCGTATCACCGGTGATCTCCGGCCTGATTTTCGTTTTGCTGTTCGGTGCCCAGGGGTGGATGGCCGAGTGGCTGAACGAACGGCAGATCAAGATCATTTTTGCGGTACCGGGGATTGTCCTGGCCACGCTGTTCGTGACTTTGCCCTTTGTGGCCAAAGAGTTGATCCCGATCATGCAGGCCCGTGGTCGGCAGGAGGAAGAGGCGGCGCGGGTGTTGGGAGCCAGCGGGTGGCAGACTTTTTGGCATGTCACCTTGCCCGGCATCCGTTGGGGATTGCTTTACGGGGTGATTTTGTGCAACGCCCGCGCCATGGGGGAATTTGGCGCGGTTTCCGTGGTCTCCGGCCACATTCGCGGATTGACCAATACCATGCCGCTGCATGTGGAGACCCTTTACAACGAATATCAAGGAGCCGCGGCGTTTGCGGTGGCTTCGTTGCTGGTGGCGTTGGCCCTGGTGACGCTGGTGTGCAAGGTCTGGATGGAGCGACAGCAGGAACAGGTCAAGAGCATGGAATCAAAGTGAGGAGTCACGAACCGATGAAAATCGAACTGCAAGGCGCCATGAAGCATTTTGGGCGTTATCTGGCCCTGGATCATCTGGATCTGCAGATCCCGGCGGGTGAAATGGTGGCGGTGTTGGGGCCATCCGGCTGCGGCAAGACCACCTTGTTGCGGATTATCGCCGGCTTGGAACCACTGGATCAGGGGCTGCTGCAGTTTGATGGTGTGGACGCCACCCGCACGCCGGTTCAGGAACGACGGGTGGGATTTGTGTTTCAGCATTACGCGCTGTTTGGCCATATGACCATTTTTGAGAATGTCGCCTTCGGTCTGCGGCTCAAACCCCGCAGGCAACGTCTGTCTGAGGCGTCCATCCGGAAACGGGTGATGGATCTGCTGGCCATGGTGCAATTGGAACAGGTGGCCAGTCGTCACCCGGCCCAACTGTCTGGCGGACAACGGCAGCGGATCGCCTTTGCCCGTGCGTTGGCGGCGGAACCGCGTTTGTTGTTGCTGGATGAGCCGTTCGGAGCCTTGGATGCCCGTGTTCGTCATGATTTGAGGCAGTGGTTGCGTCAGATGCATGCTTTGGTGCCGGTCACCACCTTGTTCGTCACCCATGACCAGACAGAAGCCGTGGAGGTGGCGGAACGTGTGGTGGTGATGAAACAGGGGCGCATCGAACAAAGCGGTACCATGGAGGAGTTGCTGGCCAATCCCGCCACGCCGTTTGTGGCCGATTTCATGGGTGGAGCCAATCTGTTTCACGGTCGCATGGAAAACGGCGCCACCCGGATAGGCGAGATTTTGCTGGAAACACCTCCCGGTTCGGCATTGGCGGCGGACACGATGTCATCCGCTCAGGTGATTTGCATCCGTTCTCACGATTGGCAGTTGGAGCGCCATCCCAATGGACAGAGTACCTGGCATACCGTGGTGCGCCAGATGCGTCCACTCGGCGCGGTCGTGCGGTTGGGATTGGAGTCCTTGCAGGGTGCGGGTCGCATTGATGTGGAGTTGACCCGGGAACAGTACGAACAATATCGCTTTCAACCGGGGGATACGGTGTTTGCCCACCCCAGGCGGGTACGGATTTTCGCCGACGATCCCAAGGCAAACGTTGTCTCGATTTGAAAGCCGGAAGGAGACGCAGCATGGAAGAGCAATTGTCCCCAACCAACCGTTTCGAGCGCATTCTGCTGGCTTCGGAAGGGTCGAACTACAGCCAGGGCGCCGATCGGGTGGCGATGTCGTTGGCCAGTTTGTGTCATGCCGAAGTTCACGTCATGCGTATGGTGGTGAACAACGATGAATACGCCGCCACGGCTCCTGGTCGGCTCAGGAAGGATGAAGACGACGCCTTGTTGCATCTGCATGCCGTCCGGGAACAGTGCGCCTTGCGGGGTGTGACCTGTGCCGTGCAATTGCGTTATGGCGTGGATCCGGCGGATGCCATTCTGGAAGCCGCGGATGCGTTGTGCGCGGATGTGGTGGTGATGGGCAGACGGGGACGTCGTGGTTTGTGGTCCCGGCTTCTGGTGGGTCAGGCCACCAGTCGGGTGGTGGGCCGGGGCGCCTGCAAAGTCCTGGTGGTGCCGCAGAACGCGCTTTTTTGGCGCGAGCGCATTCTGTTGGCCATCGATGGATCCCGTCACGGCGATGCGGCGGCAGCCACCGCGTTGCGGCTGGCACGGGTGGGCCGGTTGCCCTTGACCGTCATGACCGTCAACCGTCCGGAACACGCCCTGGAGCGTCGCGCTTTGGCCAAGGAAGCGGTGGCGCGGGTGGTGAATTTTGCCAAACGCGAAGGCCTCACCGTGGATGGACTGGTGGAAGATGGAGAGCCATCCACCCGGGTGATTGCGACCGCCCGTCGGATCCATGCGGATTTGATCCTCGGTGGTGGTTTTGGACACACCACGTTGCGGGAAAGAATCCTGGGGGGTGTGATCGAACGGATCATCGGCGAGGCCGTCTGCCCGGTTTTGATCGTCAACCGGTGATCGGTTCGATTGAGCCGACTCCTTTCAAAGCGTATGACTGTGTGACGGGGTGCATCCCATGACCCAACCTTTGAACAGACGGACCTTCTTGTGTGGTGCCACGGCGACGGTCGCCACCGTGGCCGGAGCCGGGGTGCTTGCGTCCATGGATTCATCCCTGACTGAAACGTTGGGAGACACCCTGGAGGGCCTGTTGCAAAAACAGTATCAGCGGATGACTCCCGAGGAGATCCAGGAGGCTTTGGCCCGCATCGAACGTCGGGCCCGGCGCCGCCAGGGGGTGACGATTCGTTGTGTCAATACCCCGCCCCGGAATCAGGTGACCTTTGGTTTCGCGCTCAATCTCTCCCGTTGCATCGGTGCCAGGCGGTGCGTTGAAGCCTGTTTTCGGGAGAACAACTGTTCGGAGCACAATCAGCCCTATATTCGCGTCATTTCCCTGCCCAAGGGCAGTTGGGACTTGACCCGAGGCGATCACGGGTTCAATCCCGCCACCGTGCCGGAACCGGATCGTTGGTATCTGCCGGTGCAGTGCCAGCAGTGCGAGGATCCCGCCTGTGTGCAGGCCTGTCCGGTGGGCGCCACTTGGCAGGAACCGGATGGGGTGGTGGTCATCGATTACGATTGGTGCATCGGCTGCCGTTATTGTCAGACCGCCTGCCCCTATTGGGCGCGTCGTTTCAATTGGCGGGAGCCGTTGGTCCCCGCAGCGCGCATGGTGTCCGAGACCCACTATCTGGGCAATCGTCCCCGCATGCGGGGTGTGATGGAAAAGTGTACGTTCTGCCTGCAACGTACCCGACAGGGCCGACAGCCGGCCTGTCAGGAGGCCTGTCCCACCGGAGCGCGGATCTTCGGCAATCTGTTGGATCCGGAGGGTGAACTGCGCTATGTGCTTGAGCATAAAACGGTCTATCGGCTCAAAGAAGAGCTGCATACGGAACCCAAATTCTGGTACTTCACCGATGTCTGATTCCATGATTTTTCGTGATCGATCCGGGGAAACCGGTACCTTGCGCGTTTTGCTCGGAATGGGTTGGAGCGGCGGATGGCGCTATCGGATCTGGTTGTTGTTTTTGGCCATGCTGGCGATTCCCGGCGTGTCGGGCTGGGTGGAGCAGCAGACGGAAGGATTGTCCGTGACCGGGATGAGCGATGCCGTCTCCTGGGGATGGTATATTGGCCAGTTTGTTTTCTTTGTCGGGATCGCGGCGTCGGCCATCATTCTGGTGGTCCCGGCCCTTGTGTGGGCAGGGCAGGAGTGGCGAACCGTGGCCCTGATCGGTGAAGCGATGGCCGTTTGCGCGGTGTGCGCCAGTTTGCTGTTCATTCTGGTCGATGTGGGCCGACCGGAACGGTTCTGGCATGGCCTGCCCTTTGTCGGCACCCCCCATTTTCCCTCATCGATCCTCTCCTGGGATCTGCTGGTGCTGCTGGTCTACCTGTTTCTGAACGCGGGTTTGGGCTATTGGCATTTGCGTCACAGGCTTCAGACCCGTATCCATCCTGAGTCCCATCGGCTGCTGCCCTGGATCCTGGTTGCCGTATTGGCGGGGATCGGGATTCATGTCGTGACCGCTTTTTTGTTGGCGGGCAATCCATCCCGTCCATTCTGGAACACTGCCTTGCTGGCGCCACGCTTTATTGTCACCGCCTTGGCGGCCGGATCCGGCTGGATGATTCTGACCCTGGTAATCCTGCGTCATGTCGCGGGATTGGTCGTGGCCGATCCGGTCTGGACCCTGCTTGCCCGCGTCATGGCGTCGGTATTGCTGATCAATTTGATTTTTTTGGCATCCGAGTTTTTTGTCGCCTTTCATCGTCCCTCTGGACACAGCCTGTTTATGCAATCCCTCTGGAGTGGGCAGGGGGATACCCCGTTTCATGGTCTCTGGATGAAAGGAGCCTGGGCATTGCAGGTATGCGCCACTGTCGGCTCTTTGTGGGCTTTATGGCGTGGGGTGACGCATGGCTGGTTGGTGTGTGCGGCACTGCTGACCGTTGCCGGAATCTGGATGGAAAAAGGGGTGGGATTGATCGTTGGGGGATTTTTGCCCACGCCTTTGGGCGAATGGGCCTCTTATCATCCGACATGGATCGAGTATCGCGTCACCCTGGCGATCATGGCCATGGTTTTGTTTTTGTTCAGTCTGTTGGTCAGAATCATCCTTGCCGTGGAGGCGCGCACCCGATGAATCGGAAACTTTTGCGGGCGGTTTTCAATCTGCCGTGGTTCACGGTTGCTCTGTTGTGGCTGGTCATGCGTATCGCCAGTGCCGATCCTGCCCAACCTGGAACCGAGGTGCAGAGTGTCGGCCAGACTTCCACCAAGGAGTGCCACTCCTGTCATGAATGGCGCCAATCCAATCCCACACGCCGAACCCTGAAATTTCCCCACAAGGCCATCACCTTGCACCATGGTCCGAATCTGTGGTGTCTGGACTGCCACCAATCGGCCACCCCCGAACGACTGGTATTGCCGGAAGGAAACAGCGCCTCCTTTCAGGAGGTTTATCGTCTGTGCGGTATGTGTCACGGTCGCCAGCTCAAGGAGTGGCGTGTCGGGGTGCATGGAAAACGGGCGGATTTTTGGGACGGACCACGGATTTTATGGCGTTGTACCACCTGTCACAATCCACACGCTCCGATTTTTCCTTCGATTGCACCCGCGTCGGCGACCGGGCACGGGCAACCCGACCGGTAAGAACGAGTCGTTTTCTTTCTTTGTTCGTTTGTCACGCGGCGATGCCATTCAATCCAATCCGTTATGGATCAGAATGATGGGTTGTACCTGAACATTGAGGATTGTTCTGTGCTTCTTTCATGAGTTGATCTTGAAACGAGATTATTTAATAGCAAACTGTTATTTGTTGTTGTGTTATTGGCATGCTACCATGCATTACCATGATCGATCGACATGAATGGTGCATGGTTTTTATTGCCAATCATACATCTTGACAGGGAGGCGCAAGAACAAATGAAAACGACAAAAATGTTGATGCTGACTTTTCTTCTGAGTGTTTATTCTGTTATGCCTGCCACCGCATCCGAATTTGGAAACGACTTGCAGGAATATCAATCCGCGGTCATGTCCGTTCTGCGTCTGCATCTCAAAGCCATCGAGATGCTTTCGGCCAATCAGAACCATCAATACGCTGAGAATCTCCTCAGACATGCCAATGCGCTCAGGTCCAGCGCGCAATTGTTGGATCATGTCTATCCGGATACGCCGCAGGGCAAGTCCGGTTCTGTGGAATCCAAACCCTGGCAGGACCAGAAAACGTTCACCTCCCTGGTGGAAGGCAGCTTTCTGGCGACCAAGGAACTGGTGTCCGCTTCCGAACAATGGTTGAAGGGGAATCAGGAAAGATTGCCATCCGCAATCAAGAAGGTCCGTGAATCCTGTGACTCCTGCCACCGTATCTTTCGCACCAAGCAACCGGAATGACTCTCTTCATTCACGACAAGGAAAGCCTCTCCACATGACTGCGCCAATCATCAGACTTCCATCGTCTCCCCACAGTGTGGCACACCCGAAACTGGGTCAACTCACCCCCGAAGCCGCTTTTGAATGCGTGACGGACCCGCAAACCGTTTTCATCGACATCCGTTCTGAAGGGGAACATTTTTTTGTCGGCAGTCCTCCGCATGTTCTTAATATTCCGTGGCAGGACGCCCCGGATTTCGAGATCAATCCCCGTTTCGTCCGGGAGGTGCTGCTGGCAGCCCACCACAAGAACCGACGGATCGTTTTGATCTGCCGGTCGGGGCATCGTTCCATCGACGCGGGCAACCTGCTGATCCAGGAGGGCTTTGAGCAGGTGTTTCACGTGTTGGAAGGGTTCGAGGGGGACCGGGATGAACATCATCACCGTTCCAGCGTCAATGGTTGGCGTCTGCGTGGCTTGCCCTGGGTGCAATGCTGACTGCTGACCCAAGGCTTTTAGTGTTTCCGAATCATCCGGCGATCTCATGCCCGGTGCGGAAAAACCGGATTGATTCGGACAGACGCTGGGCCTGACTGGAGAGATCTTCGGCAGCATGCAACAACGCGTCTGCGGTGCTGGAATTTTCCCGGATCGCCTGATCCAGATTTTGCACCGCATTGTTGATGTTCTGGATTCCTTGGCTTTGTTCCGCACTGGATGCGGCGATCTCACGCACCAGATCCGAGGTGCGTTGGATTTCCGGACCCAATTGCTGCATGATCGCTCCGGCCTGCTCGGACACGGAGACACTGGAAGCCGATATCTCCATGATCTGAGCCGCGGCGGATTGGCTGCGTTCCGCCAATTTGCGCACTTCCGCGGCCACAACGGCAAAGCCTTTGCCTTGTTCTCCGGCGCGTGCGGCCTCGATGGCCGCATTGAGGGCCAGCAGATTGGTTTGTCTGGCGATTTCCTCGATGACCGAAATCTTGCCCGCAATTTCCTGCATGGCCGCCACAGCCTGTTCTACCGCAATCCCCCCGCGAAGCGCCTCTTGAGCGGCCCGCCCGGAGATGCGTTCCGTCTCCTGGGCGTGTTCCGATGTCTGTTGCACGGCGCTGGTCATCTCGTCCACGGATGCGGTGGTTTCTTCGACCGAGACCGCCTGGGACGAGGCGGCGTGGGCCATGATTTCCACTCTTTGGGTCATCAGGGTGCTGCTTTTGTTCACGGCTGTCGCAGCCAGATGAACCTCTTGTACCACTTGACGGAATTGGGTCACCATATGATCGAGGGATTGGCCCAACAGGCCGATTTCATCCCGTTGCACCATGCCCAGGGTGGCACTCAGGTCTCCTCCGGCGATTCGTTGGGAAAATTTGACCACATGGGACAAAGGCCGGGTGATGGAACGGGCCAGAAGGTAGGCCAGCACGATCAGCATGATCACCCCTGCTGCGAAAATATACAGCATTTTGCGTGCTTCGGCCCAGAAGATGTCGTTTAAGTCATCCATGTAGAGTCCGGTGCCGACAACCCAGCCCCAGGGGGTGAATCCCCGCACAAAGGAGAGTTTGGGAACCGGTTTGTCCAGGCCAGGCTTGGGCCACATGTAGGCCACAAAGCCTTGACCGTGGGCTTTCACCTCTTCCACCATGGCCACAAACAGGGTCTTGCCTTCCGGATCCTTGAAACCAGAAAGATCCTGGCCATTCATCTCCGGTTTGAAGGGGTGCAGGATCATGTTCGGATGCAGATCGTTGATCCAGAAATAATCCTTTTCCTGGTAACGCAGAATGGCAACCGCCTTCAAGGTGTTTTGCTGCGCTTCCTCCCGTGTCATTTCCCCCTGCTTCTCCAACGCATGAAAGTGATTCAACACGCTGTAAGCCACATCGGTCAATTGTTGGATCTTGGCCTGACGACTGGTTTTGATTTCCTTGTCCAGGGTATGCAGAACCATCGCTTCGCGCCCAAGCAGAAACACGATCGCCAACAGGATCAGCAACCAGATGCGTTGCTGGACACTGAGGGAAGCAAGCAGATTTTCTTTCATGACGAAGGTCTCTGGGTGATTCGACTTATTAAACCATTGGAATTCAATCCAGATCGGTGTCAATCAGTCTCAAGACCGTCCAATCAGGCTGTTGATTTTTTCTATCAATATTTTGGGTTCGACAGGTTTTTCAATGAACGCCTCAACGGGCATGAAATCCGTACTGATATCGCTTTCCGAAAAACCGAATGACAGTTTGCTGCGCTGATTAACCGCCGACAGGATCAGGACCGGAATCTTGCCGATGGTTTCATCCTGATTGAGCAAACGGGCCGCCTTGAAGCCGGCCTGGGAATCTTCGGGCATCATGATGTCCAGAATGATGAGATCCGGGTGGATGGCGCGGACATCTTCCAGCAGATGATCCGTATCCCCCTTGACGGTGATCTGATGACCGATCCCTTCCAGGATCATGGTCAGGTTGTCGGTGATGTCCTGGTCGTCATCGATGATCAGAATTCTGGCCATGTTTGTCTCCTTATTTTGATTGATTCGGTAAACGTGCCAGGGTCACGGTAAAGCAGGACCCCGCACCCAGTTGGCTGACAACCTGGATTTCGCCATGATGCAGCCGGACGATCTCCCGGACCAGCGCCAGACCCATGCCGCTGCTGTTTGGATTGAAACGCACCGCGTTGTTGGAACGAAAATGCTCCTCGAAAATTTTTTCGAGGTGTTCTTCGGGAATTCCGATGCCGTGATCCTGGATTTTCAGCACCACCGTATTTTCTTGATGTCCCAGCGTCACTTCCACCATGCCGTCCGGATTGGAGTAGTTGACCGCGTTGCGCAACAGATTGGAAAGCATGGTGGAGAGATGTTCCCGGGAGGCCAGGATCGGACAGACGGTCAAATCGGATTGGAACAGCACGTCCACCCGGCGCGGTTTGCCGATCAGGCGGGCATCCTCGACATCCTTGGCAACAACGGCGACCAGATCGTTTTCGGTCAGACCGGCATTGGCCGGCGTGGCGGTGCGCAGATTGCTCAAATGAATGATATCGGATATTTTTTCCATCAGCAGATCACAGCGGTCCCCGATCCGCTCCACCACCTGCTGGGCCTTTTCCGGCAGCACGCCGCAATAGCCGTCCCGCAGGGTATAGACATAGCTTTTGATGGCGGCGAACGGGGCTTTCAATTCATGGGTGGCCCGCAGGGTGATCTGGGATTTTTCGTGATCCAACAGTTGCAGACGGTTGAAGGCCTGTTCCAGTTGTCGTTCCCGGGTCAGAAGAATCGCCGTAATATCTCCCACCAGATACCAGCAGATGAGAAACGCAGCCGTGATCCCCAGAATGTAGCTCGACGTGATCACCAGATTGGAACTGATGCCGCCGCTTTTGTGCATCACGTCAAAAATGGAGATGATCGGCACCCAACCCATGTATTCCAACAGAATCGGCAGACTCGCGAACAAAATCCCGATCCAGGTCATCACGAAGCTGTAAGAGCGGGAGAAAAACAGTGTCAACAAGATGATATGCGGCAAAAACAGAATCATGATCGGCGTTTCAATGCCACCCAACCCATAGGTCAGGATCGACAGGTTGAAATAGTCGGTCAACACTTGAAAACTCAGGAATCGACACAGTCTTTTCTTCGAGGGTTGACCCACGATCAGGGATTTCGCCATGTGGGCATACAGCAGATTGCTGGCGGCCAGCAGCAGGCCGACCACCAGAAAGAACCGATAATCGATGACAAAACGGGGTGTGGCTTCCAGGGGAGGCAATACCGACCAGATGGCCCCGAGAAAACAGAGCGCGGTCGCATTCCAGCGGGTGCGGATGAACCACCAGCCCCGTTCCGACATTTCGGTGGTGCGCAGACCCTTTTCGCAGATGCTGGTATCCCAGTCGAAAAAAGGTGGATCGGAGTTGGCGGCAGGAGGCGTCATCTCAGGCCACCAACTGCTCAAGAAATGCGATCCACGACGCCAGACCGGCCCCTGTGGTGGCGCTCAACTCAAGGATTCGGGCATCGGGTCGCACCTGAAGAATGGCCTCCCGACAACGATCCATCTTCCAGTTCAGATGGGGCACCAGATCGATCTTGGTGATCACCACCACCGGGGCTTGATGAAACAAGGATGGATATTTTACCGGCTTGTCCTCCCCCTCGGTGACCGAAAGCAGGGCGATTTTCAGATCTTCCCCCAGATCGAAGGCCGCCGGACAGACCAGATTGCCGACATTCTCGATGATCAGCAATCGTTCAGGCCCTCCGTCCGGCAGGAGTTCCGGGAGCCGTTGGCCCACCTGTTGGGCATCCAGATGGCACGACGTGCGGGTTTCAATCTGGCAGACCCGCGCTCCCTTGCCTTGCAGACGCCTGGCATCGTGATCGGTTTGCACATCGCCCACCAGGACGGCACAAGACACCCGATCCCGCAGCAACTCCAGGGTACGCTCCAGCAGCAAGGTCTTGCCCGCGCCAGGGGAGGAGATCAGGTTGATGGCCCGAATGCTTCGTGCCGCCAGCCATTGACGGTTTTGTTCGGCCAGGGCGGCATTTTTGGCCATCACCTTGGTTTCAAGCAGGATGGTCCTCTCATGGGTGTGATCATGGTGGTGATCGTGGGTGTGATCGTGGTGACCCCCCCGTGCGGAGTGATGGGTGTGGGAATGGTGTTCCATGCTGCAACCACAATCCTGGCACATCTTTAGCGCACCTCCAAGGAATGCAGAATCAGATCATGACCCGCGATGATCTCCACATGGCCGGAACCGCAGGCCACACACTGGATCCAATGGCTCTCTTCGGGTTGCGATTCGGTATCGCACGTCCGACAACGGAGTCGCACCGGCACCGGTTCGATCTGCAAGCTGGCTCCTTGAATCGGGGTGCCCTCGATGGCCAGGGGAAAACAGAAGGCCAGGGCATCGGCTTCCACGCCACTCAAGGCACCGACCGACACGGTGACCGAAATCAGTTCCTGGGCCTTTTCTTCCAGCATGAATTCCCGGATTTGTTCCACCAGGGCCATGGCGATATTGAGTTCGTGCATCAGCAGATCCTGGGCAGCAGTTCGCCGCTGGGCACATCCACTACCCGCAGGCCACCGATGGCGCTTTCCAGAATCACCCGACCGGCTTGATTCGGCGTGACCACACCGATTGCTTGGGCTTTTTGTCCTTCCGGCACGGTACGCCACACAGCAAGAATTGATTCCGCCACTTCCGCCGCGCAAATCATCACCAGACACCCTTCCGAGGCCACATGCAGCAGATCCAATCCCATCATTTCCGCCAGGGCCGCCGTGCCCGGCGAAAAGGGCAGCTCACGGGCGCGGATCAGGATACCAAAATCCCTGCCGGTCGTCATTTCATTCAGGACGGTTGCCAATCCGCCCCGGGTCGGATCGCGCATGAAGCGGATTCCCGCAGCCAGGGAGCTTACCCCTTCCACCAGTCGATGCACCGGACGGGAATCACTGACGGGCGCATGGAAACCCTGAATGCCTTCCCGCGCGGCCAGGATCGCCGCACCATGATCCCCGAGTGGACCGCTCACCAGAACGCGATCCCCTGGCCGGATCCGATCCAGTCCCAGATCGAAGCCGGGCAAAGCCTCGCCAATGCCGGAGCTGGTGATATAAAGTCCGTCGCATTGGCCGCGTCGCACCACCTTGGTATCCCCCGTGGCCACGATCACGCCGCAATCGTGTGCCGCCCGTTGAATCGAATCCAACACCCGGCGCAACAGGGATAACGACAAGCCTTCTTCCAGAATCAACCCCAGGGAGAGCCAGCGTGGACGGGCACCGCTCACCGCCAGGTCATTGACCGTACCATGCACAGCCAGATCCCCGATGTTGCCACCCGGGAATTCCAGCGGCTGGACCACGAATCCATCGGTGGTGAAACGGATCCGGGTGGAGTCCAGTTCCAGTGCGGCGGCGTCGGGCAGCGAAGCCAGTGGGCCGGAACCGAAACGGGGGAGTATTTCATCGGTGATCAACGCGTGAGAAAGTCGCCCTCCGCCCCCATGGGCGAGCAGGATCTGATCGTGGTTCATCGTGTGACTCCGCCGGAAGCAAAACGATATTCCGCCCCACAGCTCCCCTCGGAGCTGACCATGCAGGGACCGAGGGGGTGTTCCGGATGGCAGGCCACTCCGAACAGGGAACAGTGAACGGGACGGATTTTGCCCTTCAGAACCTCGCCGCACAGGCAATGGGGATTGAGGCGACCGGGTTGCACGGTGAGTCCATGGCGCGACTCCGCATCGAATCGGGCGAACTCCGGGCGCAACACCAATCCGCTGGCCGGGATCACGCCGAGCCCCCGCCAGGAGACATCGGCGGGCATCAGATAGTGATCCACGAGCCGTTGCGCGATGCGATTGCCCTCCGGACGGACCACCCGGCTGTATTGATTGTCCACCGTGGCGTGTCCGGCGATCTTCTGACGCAGCAATCCCTCCACCCCATGGAGGATATCCAGTGGCTCGAATCCGGCCACAACGCACGCCACCCCATGGGTATCGGCAAAGGGTCGATAGGCATGGGCCCCGATCACGGCGCTGACATGGGCCGGACAGAGAAAACCATCGATTTTCAGTTCCGGATCGGCGATCAGCGCGGCCAGCACCGGCGGCACCAACTTGAACGCCGTCAGCAGTGTCAGGTTGGGAATGGCGGCGCGTCGGGCCGTATCCAGCATGGCCAGCACCGGGGCCATCGTGGTTTCAAAGCCGATGGCCAGAAAAACGATCTCCCGATCCGGATGGGCACGGGCCAGTTCCAGGGCGGTCACCGGGGAGTAACAGCTTTCGATCCATCCCCCTGCGGCCCGGCTTTTGGCCAGGGTGGAGCGGGAGCCGGGCACCCGCATCATGTCGCCGAAGGTGACGATGATCTTGCCTTGCATGGCCAGTTCGATGGCGGCATCGATATAGCCCGGATCGGTCACGCACACCGGGCAGCCCGGTCCACTGACCAGGGTTACCGAAGGCGGCAGAAAATCCCGAATCGCAAAGCGGGCAATGGCCATGGTATGGCTGCCGCACACCTCCATGAAACAGGCGCGGCCCCCTTGATCCGCCCATTCCTGACCCAGTTGCGCCAGAGTGACCCGATAACGGGCCGCGGCATCCTGGTTGCGGAATCCATCGATATAGTTCATCTGCGCGTCTCCGGGCGGAGCGGAGCGGCCACCAACAAGACTTCCTGCCCGGTCTCCTGGCGATGTATCGCGGCCAACGTGCGAAACAGAGCCAGGCGGGCTTCGGCTTCGGCGCAGTCGAGCCGTTCGATGGCATAGCCGGCATGGATCAGCAGATATTCGCCAATTTTCGGCTCTTCGATCAGCATCAATCCGATGGTGTGTTGAATGCCATCCAGTTCCACGGTGCCGGTTTCATCCGCACCCATGGCCACCAGTTGCATGGGAACCGCTAGACACATGACCGATCCCTCTCTCCGGCGATCCAGAGTTGTCCGACCGCAAGGCTTTCATCCCCGGTCGTGAGGCGTTGATGGTGAAAGATCTTCACTGCCGATGCGTGCAACCGGGCCCGCAGCAAATCCTTGAGCAGACGGTTCATGAAGACGCCACCACTCAGGACCAGGTGACGCACACCGGTATTCCGGGTGCCCTGTTCGACCAGAGCCGCCAGAGCCTCGGCCACGGCTTGATGAAATCCATAAGCCCAGGCGGGTCGATCTTCCTCGGGCACCGGTTCCACCGGGAGCGCGGCGAACAAGGGTGACCAATCCACCCAAACCATGCCCGATTCTTCCCGGAGCGCAAAGGGGAGATGCCGATCACACGGTTTTTCTGGCCATCGATGCGCCATGGCTTCCAGTCCCATGGCCGGTTCCCCTTCGTGGGCAATGACCCGGGGGGCGGATCCGAGCCAAGCGGCAAAGGCATCGAACAGCCGTCCGGCGGCGTGGCTCATGGGGGCGTTCACCCCGAGGCGACATTGTTGGCGCCAAAGGTCGATCTCGACCGCCGACAAACCGAGCCGCGTCTGCCAAGCCGCATCGATGGTCACGCCGGCGGCCAGCAGACGGGCGAGCAGTTGCCGGACCGGCTGGCGCACCGCCGCATCCCCGCCCGGCAGGGGAACCGGCGCGAAAGTTCCCAGGCGGCTCCAGCCGCCGGGGTGCAGATGGAGCAGTTCCGCCCCCCACAGGGAGCCATCCAGTCCATGCCCCATGCCGTCGCAGGTCAAGGCCAAGGCTGCGTGCAGGCCATGTTCCGCCATGCAGGCCCCGGCGTGGGCCTGATGATGCTGGACCGTCACCAACTCCAGGGAGCGTTCCCGGGCCAGCCGACCTCCCAGCACCGTCGGGTAAAGGTCGGGATGCCGATCCACCACCAACGCTTCTGGCGGATGGGACGGATGGTCCAACAGGGCCAGGACCGCCTGTTCCATGGCGTTGCGCGCCATCGGATCGGTCAGGTCGCCACAGGGTCGGAACAGGGTGATCGACTCTCCATGTCCAAACGCCAGGGCATTTTTGCTTTCGATCCCCAAGGCCAACATCGGACGCGCAAAGCGTCCAGGTGCTGGAATCACCGCCTGGATTTCAGGCAGCGCCGCAGGCCACTCCGCAAGCAGACACCCCACGACCGTTTGCAATCCGGTCAGGAGTTCCGGCACGCGCTGCGTCATTTCGGGGGTCAGGCCCGGTTGCGGCGACAGATCGAACGGTTGGACGCCGAACACCCCCACAGGATGATCAAAACCCAATCCGCAAGCGATTTCCAGGGCTTCGGCCACACCGAATCCGTGGGTGGAAAGGGAATCGACGGTTGTTTTCAACAGGCCATCCCGGGGCCGGAAGTGACGCCAGATCCCCCCTTCCAGACCCATGTTCGCACAATCGACGATCAGCACCGGTTCGGTCAGGGTGAGCAGATCGTAAGCCAGGGTCAAGGCGTCGGCATCCTCCCACAACACGGGCGTGAGGCCGGGGGATGCCGTGGATTGGGCCAGGGCTTCCACCAGCCGCAGACCGATCCCGTCATCCCGCGCCCCACGACTGCCGACGCCGATCACCGTCAACCTCACGTGGCCACTCCTGCCCGGTTCAATCGACAAACTCGACGTTGAGCATATGCACGGAACAGGAGATGCAGGGATCATAGGCCCGCAACAGCATTTCCATGTGCAAGGTCAACGTCTCCTGGGACATCTCCGGCAGCATGAGCGGCACGAAAGCCTTCATGTCCTGCTCGATGTTGTTGACGTTTTGACTGGTGGGAATGATGGCATTGGCATCGCAACAGCGCCCGGCCTCGTCGAAGGCGTATTCGTGGAACAAAATGCCGCGTGGCACCTCGACCGCCCCGAATCCGCGACCCGCTTTCGGGGTATGACCGATGTCTTCTTCCCGCAAGCCGCCGTTGAGCACGGTCTCCATCATGGCCAGACTGTTGTAGGCGCAGTGGACGATCTCCACCACCTGGGCGACGTTGTTCATGTAGGGATTGTAACAGGGCGTTTTCAGGCCCAGAGTCTCGGCGACGCTTTTGGCTTCGGGATGCAACTGGTCGAAGTTGTTGTTGACCCGGGCCAAGGCCCCGACCGCATAGGCATCCCGATGCCAGCGGGACCATTTGGTGGTGGAGTGGGCCACGGTGAATTCGTTGGTCACCGAACGATAGTCACGCACCGGCACGCCGCTTTGGGTGTCGGAACTGAATACATCGCCTTCGTACAGGGCATATTCGTCGGGATGCTTGAGGGAGACGAATTCGGTTTCCCGTTCGTAGCCGGGGATTTTCAGGGTCTTGACGATTCCGACCGTCTCCAGCAGATCCGGCACCGCAGCCACCAAACGATTGCGGACCTGTTCGAGCCGCTCCAGATCCGGAAGCCTGCGCCATCCTTTCAAGGTGTTGCTCATGGGATGAATGGTGCGTCCTCCCATCACCTCGGTATAGTCGTTGGCCAGTTTTTTCAGTCGCAAGGCCCGTTTCACCACCTCGGGATGGGTCTTGATCAGCGGAATGACACTGGGCGCGCCAACGAAATCCGGCACCGCGAGAAAATAGACATGCAGCACATGGCTTTGCAGAAACTGGGATTCGTTGAGCATTTTTCTCAACAAGACCGTCTGGGGGGAAACCGCAATGCCCTGGGCATCCTCCACCGCCTTGGTGGCCGAAAGTTGATGGCCCACGCAGCAAATGCCGCAGATGCGACCCACCACCCAGGGGATTTCGTGGGGCGTCATGCCGCGGGTGAAGCTTTCAAAAAATCGGTTGGCCTCGACGATGCACAGTTTCACATCCTCCACCACCCCGTCGCGGGTATTGATGCGGATGTTGCCATGTCCCTCGACGCGGGTGACGTGATGCACATCGATCGTGTAGGTTTTGGCATTATTTGTCATGTCCGGTTCTCCCGACCCGACCGAGGGATTCCGCGCTGCAAAACAGGCGGTAACGATTGGTGATCTGGGGTTCGGAAAGCCCCTTGCTCTTCAGCAGACCATGATGGGCCGTCAGATTGGCATGGGGCAGCACGCCCCGGCAGCCATCGCACCGGTAACCGTTGGTGATACAGATGGCCTTGCAGCCCCCACGGGTGATTTGCCCCATGCAGGTTTCGCCCTGATCGTAGACGCATTCGTTTTCGAGCATCTTGCATTCGACGCAGACCGCCTGGGTCGAAAAACGGGGGATGGCTCCGGTGACCAGCGATTTGACCAGATGCACGAACTCTTCGGGCACCAAAGGACAGCCCCGCAACTCGAAATCCACCGGCACGATCTCATGTACCGCCCGTACCCGCGTATGGGCCCAGAGGGGCCAGAACTCCGGATCGGTCTGTACCCGGTTGCGATCCTCGACCCCATAGACCCGCTGGAAATTTTCCGCAGGCGCGATGAAGTTGGAACGGGCCTGGACATTGCCGATACAGGCGCACGCCCCCATGGCCACCAGATAGGTGCTGCGGGCACGGATGTCTCTCAGCCGTTCGGCGTCTTGTTCCCGGTTGATGCTCCCTTCGATGAAGGCGACATCGAAACGCGGCGCGGTTTCCGACATCGCCTCGCGGAATTCGACGATATCCACCAGCCCCAGAATGTCCAACAGGACATCTTCGCAGTTGAGAACCGCGAGTTGACACCCTTCGCAGCTGGCGAAGTCAAAGAAGGCCACTTTTGGTTTCATTGCAACGCCTCCGGAAGATGCGCGATCTGGTCGAACCGGAACACCGGTCCTTCCTGGCAGCAATAGACATGGTTGATTTGGCAATGGCCACATTTGCCCACGCCACATTTCATGCGTCTTTCCAGGTCCACGAAAATCCGGGAGTGGGGCAGTCCGCGTGCGGCCAGTTCCAGGAGGACGAATTTGTACATCACGGGCGGTCCGCACAGGGCCACGACCGTATTGTCCGGATCGATGGGCAGGGAGGGAAGGGGCGCGGTGACCAGTCCGACTTGGCCATCCCAGGGCAGATTCTGGGTGCGGTCCACCAGACGGATCACCCGGACCTTGCCGGTCTCTTGTCCGAGTCGTTCCCAGGCGCGCATTTCTTCGCGATACAGTTCCTCGGCGGGGGTGCGGCAGCCGCTGATGATGGTGAGAGCGGCAAAGCGGTCCAGTTGCGCCAGAATCGGCTGGATCAGGGAGCGCATCGGCACCAGTCCCAAACCGCCGACCACACACAGGACTTGTTTGCCGTAAAAATCCTCCAGATCGAACCCGGAACCGAATGGACCCCGTATCCCTACCTGTTGACCCGGTTTGAGGCCATGCAGCACCTGGGTCAGGCTGCCCGCATTGCGGATCACCATTTCCAGAATGGTATCCGTGCGCGGGCCGCAGGAGATGGAGATCGGCGCCTCCCCCACCCCCAGCAAAGAGAGCATGACAAATTGGCCGGGGCGGTGTCCCAGGGGTTCTGGGAGTTCGACCTTGAAATATTTTTCCCGGGAGGTCAGGGGGGTCACTTCCAGAATGCGGGCCATGCGCGGCAGATAGAGCGCCGGATCGATGGTCGGGTCGGATGCGTAGGGGGTCGCACTCATGAGTTCGCCTCCGCGTGATCGATCAAATCGTTGACAATATCGAAAATGTCGATACCGGTCGTGCATTGGCGACCGCATCGACCACAGCCGGTACAGAAACTGCCTTCGGCAAACCGTTCGGTCAGATATTCAAACTTGCGTTTGACCCGGTGACGCTGACGGGCCGCCGGATTGGAACGGAAATTGTGTCCACCGGCCACCTCGGCGAACCGGGGCAGCATGCAACCATCCCAGGTGCGGGTGCGCTGGCCGGCGTTGATGTCGGTGAGGTCGAAGTCGTCATGGACATCGAAGCAGTAGCAGGTGGGACAGACCAGATTGCAACTGCCGCAGGAAAAACAGGCCTCCACATGCTTTTCCCACACCGGAGCGTGCCATTGATTGGCGATGAGGGTGGGAATGCGGGCCAGATCGGCATGAAACTGCCGTCCGAACGGTTTGGCGCGTTGGGCTTCGGCACGGGCTTTCACCGAGGCGACCTCCTGGCACACCGGGAAATCCATCCCTTGGATCAATGTTTCTCCTGCGGGGGTTTGGACTTCGATCAGGATGTGATCGTCGATGGAGGTCAGAAAGATATCGGCATTTTCCCGCCAACCCAGGGATCCCACCGCGTCGCAAAAGCAGGCTGCGTCACAGGGTTGCAGGCAGTCATGGGCCATGAGGGTGCTGTGGGTGCGACGGGTCAGATAGTGGGGATCTCCATGACCTTCCCGGTTGACCTGGTCCATCAGGTGGATCCCCTTGAGATCACACGGACGGACACCGGCCAGAATCCGGGGGGACCGGTCCAGGATGGGCACCAACTCGGGTGCTTCGTCCCCCCGTTTGCGATAGCGGAACAAGGGTTCTTCCGCCGGGGTCAGTTTTTTTCCGGGTGGGGAGAGCGTCGGGTGGTAGCGATCGAATTGGATTTCCGTGGTCTCCCCCACCGGTTTGAAGCGAAATCCGGATTGACCGGCACGCTGCGGGAAATAGACGGTATGGCTTCGTGCCAGATGCCGGATCCAATGCGCCACGGCATCTTTATCGATGAAAAACGCACGCATCATGATACCTCCTGATTCGTTGCTGACCATGCAGCCTGGAGCGCACCGCATGAATGGTGATGCAACCATGGAAAGAAGTTAAAATTCTAAGAATTCCGTGAAACCCGATCATAATCCATCAATACAAACACGAAGTGATTTCTTGAAGTGTCCAGGTTTTAATGGAACCGAAATTATGCCAGTTTAGCATAGGTGGTGTGGTGACGGATAATGCTGAATAATCATTTTATAATCTGTTTTTGTGATATGCCCATGCGTGTTTCAGGTTTCAGGTCTTAACCCGTGTCCCTGACCATACGCGCGGCACGTTTGGACCGGGAGGCGTCACTGGAGGCGGGAAAAGAGCGTTGGTAGCGACTGGTTGCAAACGGCATGACAACGCTCACCACGTCTTTTTAGTTCTCAGGCTCGTGATTGCTTTTTTCCGCATGGGGTTGTGCGTCTTTCAAGGGGTTGTCATCGTGGATTTGATTGGCGATCTGTTGCAGGGCTTCCAACAATTTCGCTTTTTGGATCGGTTTGGACAGATACAGATTACAACCGGCTTCCCGACTGCGTTTCATCTCCCCCTCCATGGCGTGGGCGGACAGGGCGATGATTGGCAGGGAAGGCCGCCCCATTTCCTGTTCCCACAGACGGATCTGGCGGGTGGCCGTGTAGCCGTCCATTTTCGGCATTTGCACATCCATGACCACCACGTCGAATGTCTCTTCCTGCACCCGATGGACTGCTTCCACCCCATCGCCGACGATGACCACCTGATGCGGTGTCTGCATGAGATAGGCCTCGAACAATGCTTGGTTTTCCTCGACATCCTCGGCCAGCAGGATGCGTAGACCACTCCCATTGTTTACCGCGACCTCCTGCTGCTGCTCAACACCCGAAAAGCCGAAAACGTCCACGACGCGAATGGGCAGCGTGAAAAAGAAGGTGCTCCCCTGGCCAAAACGGCTTTCCACCCAAATGCGTCCCCCCATCATCTCGACCAGACGCCGCGAGATGGCCAATCCCAATCCCGTGCCGCCATAGCGTCGGGTAATGCCTTCATCAGCCTGGGTGAAACGATCAAAAATATGTTCCACCTGCGCCTGGGCGATCCCGATCCCGGTATCGCTGACCTCAAACCGCAAGGTGTCCGCCTGGACGGATTCCAGAGTCAGACGCACCCCCACCTGCCCATGATGGGTGAACTTGATCGCGTTGCCCAACAGATTGATCAGCACCTGACGCACCCGTCCATCGTCACCCAGTACGGCTTCCGGTATTTCGGGTGCCACCTCCGATTGCAGGATCAGCCCCTTCTCTTCGGCTGCCATATGCATGAGATACGCAGTCTCCCGCACCAATTGGCGGGGATAAAGAGGCATTTCAAGCAATGAAAAGCGTCCAGCCTCGATGCGGGAGAAATCCAGGATGTCATTGATCACCCCCAACAGCGCCTTGCCGGAGTGGTGCATGGTCAGCACAAAACGCCGTTGCACCGCATTAAGATCGGTTTCCAGCAGCAACTCCGACATGCCCAGCACCACATTCATGGGAGTGCGGATCTCGTGACTCATGGTGGCCAGGAACTCCCCCTTGGCCTGGGTGGCCGCTTCCGCCTGTTCTTTGGCCAAAAGCAGGGCATTCTCCATTCGTTTGCGCTCGCTGATGTCGGTGGAGATGCCGCAGATCGCGTAAGGCTGGCCATGTTCATCCCGCAGCGCGAATTTGACCGAAATGTAGTTGTGCGGTCCATCGTCATGGGGGATGACTTCATCGGCCTGAATCGGGGTGGTGGAGGACAGTGCCAGACGATCGTTGCCCTGCAACAAGACCGCCACGTCGGCGGGGAACAGGTCAAAATCGGTCTTGCCTTGAAATTTATTATTGTCAATATGAAACAATTCTTCATATTGTCGATTGATGAATAGATATCGACCCGCCAGATCCTTCATGAAGATCACGGACGACGTATTGTTGAGGATATCCTGCAACCGCTGCTCCGTTTCGCGCAGCGTCTGTTCCATCCGTTTGCGTTCGGAAATGTCCAGCCCCATGCCGATCACATGGGGGACGCTGTCCAGCGTGATGCACTGCCCCACAAAATAATAAGGGGTCGTCCCGCCGCCCTGACCCACGATGTTGGCCTCGGCGGTCGCGAATCCCTGGGTAAAGACCTCCTGGATACGTTCGGCGATGTACGCCCGCTCTTCGCCATAGAAGAAATCAATCGGTGAGGCGTCGTTGACCTCTGCCGCGGTCCGACCGGTGATCTCCTCAAACCGCCTGTTCCACAACTGAAAGCGTCCCTCCTGGCTGATCAGATAGAAGATGCCGGGCATGGCGTTGATGATCTCGCGATTGACATCTCTTTCCCTCCGCAGGGCGCGTTCCACATGGATGCGCTCGGCGATTTCGGATTGCAGCGCCTCATTGGCCTTCACCAATTGTGCGGGACTGGGCAATTTCAAGGCATGGGGAATCAACGGCCAAAGCGCGGTGGCGGTGATCACCGACACAACCGCGGTGGCCGCCTTGAGCAGGGCATCCAGAGCGTACAGAGGCTGCCACAATACAAATACGCCCATGACATGAGTCAAACCGCACGCCATAATGAATGCGGAAAACATCCACAACAACCATCGATAAGGAAAGTCCTTACGCTGCCGTGCGAAATAGATCAGCGCTATAGGCATGGAAAAGTACGAAAGGGCAATCAAAAGATCGCTGATTACATAAGTCAACAACAAGGAGGACGACCAACGGATGCAAAACCCGTGCGGCAGATAGTCACTGACATCGAAAAACTGACCAACGGTATCTAATATCATAATCTGGCACCCCCACATCCAACCAAAGGAAGGTAAATATGCTCTCAGATCATAGAGATAATCTCCTTGCACCAAATGGACATGATAACATAATCCCAGGTCGTTTGGCAGTACAATCTGGACACCTGCGTCACGGTTCCTTCAAGGATCTCGCCATGGAGTCGGCGACAAAGTTTTCTGTGTGGGGTGGCTGCAATCCTCAACATGGCGTTTTGTAATCGGTGGATTGGCCGCGCCGTTCGCGGATGAGTTGCCCGTGGTGTTGCGGAGTTTTCTTTGTCGTGAAGAAGAGGTATTGGAAAAAACAATTCAGGTGGGTTAGACTGTGCTATTATAGGGTATTTTTTTGTCCATTTCCGTTAGTACCGCTTGGATCGGCGCAGACTGTTGAGCGGACTTCATCGGAACCAGCATCCATGGGAATCATGACCGGATGGAACCACAGCGCGTGTTGCGCACCATCATGACGTTTTTTTGCTTTGTGAGTCTGGGAACCAGTGCGCTGGCCGAGCCAGCCCGACTGGTACTCAACAGTCCCCACAGTGCCCCCATTACGGCACCGGACGGATCCGGGGTGTTGGATGTTTTTTACCGGGAGCTTTTCGCACGATTGGGCATGACGGTCGAATTTCAGCAGTTGCCTGCGGAACGTGCGGTGATCAATGCCAATCGGGGCATCGATGATGGAGATGTCACCAGGATCAGTGGGATGGAAACCCATTATCCCAATCTGGTACAGGTGCCGGAATCGGTCATGCGCTATGAACTGGTTCTGTTTTCTCGCACCGCCCGTTTCAAGGTGACCGGACCGGAGGATCTGCAACCCTACGACGTTGGCATCGTGACGGGTTGGAAAATCGTTGAATGGAATACCACCAAGGCCCATTCCGTCACCCGGGTGGAAAATGTGACCCAATTATTCCAAATGCTGGCCGATGACCGGATCGATCTGGCCATCATCGAACGCATGACCGGTATGATGACGATCAAAAATTTGGAGATCAAGGACGTGTACATCCTGGAGCCTCCCTTCCTGGTTGGCAACTGGTATCTCTATCTGCATAAGAAACACCAGAACCTAGTGCCAAGATTGACCGCCGAGATCCGTCGCATGAAAGAGGATGGATCATACACAAAGATTTTTGAGTCGGCATTGCAAAATTTTTTTCACTGAGACAGATCCATATATGAATTGGCGTCCATGAAAACATCCACTCCCAGGAAAAGAGCCGTGTATCCAGCCGATTTCTTCAAGGGAATCGGGAAACGTTTTGCGGTCTATATTTTGGTGTTCAGTTCGATTGTCACGCTTCTGATTACTTCGATGCAATTGTTCCTGGATTACCGGCATGACGTTCTGACCATTAATGACAGTCTGCATGAAATTGAAGTCAGTTATCGTGATACGCTATCCACTGCGATTTGGGTTCACAGCACCACTGGATTGCACCTCCAACTGGAGGGCATCATGCGTTTCCCGGACATGCAATATGTGCGGATAGAAAACGAGCATGCGGAACGTCTCGATAGTCTGGGCACCTACCGGGATCAGCATACCCTGCAACACGCCTTCTCCCTTGACCATCTTCACCGGAATACTCTGGTGCCGCTGGGCAAGGTCATCCTGCTGGCAGACCTGGATGCGGTTTATCAACGTCTGTTTGATAAGATCATTATTATTCTTGTCAGTCAGACGCTAAAAACTTTTACGGTCTCTTTTTTTATTCTCATCCTCTTTCATTATCTGTTGGGGCGTCATCTGCGTATCCTGGTCGAAACGGTGCAAGAGGTTTCGGAAGGTTCCTTCGACTCCAGGGTGCAGATTGGCCGGTATGATGATGAACTGGGCGTCCTTTCCAGGGCGTTCAATCATATGATTCTGGAGATCAAAAACCGTGAGGAACTGTTGAAACAGGAGATCAGGGCACGCCAACACGAAACCGAAATTGTCGCCATCTCTGAGCATCGGTTCAAACAACTGTTTCAGCATGCCCCCATTCCCTTGTGTTTCGTCAAGCAGGATAGTGGGCAGATCGAGTTCAACGACCGATTTCAACACATATTCGGCTACAGTAGCGCGGATCTGCCTACCCTCTCCGCCTGGTGGAATCTGGCTTATCCCGATCCGGAATACCGACAGAAGGTGCTGTCGACCTGGAACCGGGCAATGGCGGATGCGCGTGCCAAGCAGACCGATTTGCAGCCTGTGGAATTTCAGGTTGCCAGCAAGAAGGGCGTACAACGTACCGTATTGATTTCCGGGATCCCCCTGGGGACAGATTTTCTCGCCACTTTCGATGACGTGACCGAACGCAGGCAGGCGGAAATGGAACGGGAGCAGTATTTCAATTTCTTCAAGACGGCTTCTGACCTGATGTGTATCGCGGACCCCTTGGGATGTTTCCAAAAGGTCAATCCCTCCTTTTTGAATCTACTAGGCTATGCGGAAGCTGAATTGCTGTCCAAACCGTTTCTCCACTTCGTTTATTCCGATGACCAGGAAGCTACGCAGGATCTGATGAGTAGACAACTTAAAGTCGGATTGTCACTTAACTTTGAGAATCGTTTCCTCTGCAAAGATGGGTCGTTCCGATGGCTTTCCTGGCGTGCAATCCACATCAAGAACGAAGGGCTGACTTATGCCACGGCCAGAGATGTCACGGATCTCAAGCATTCCCAACAAACATTGCTGGAAGCTTTGGCCAAGGCCAAACGTTTGACCGATGCGTTGGACAATGTTCCTTCCCGCATCTATATCAAGAATAAAGAGTATCAATACATTTACGCCAATCGCTACACTCTGGAACTGTTTCATTGTTCTGCGGAAGAACTGGTTGGCTGCGACGACAACCGGTTTTTCCCGCCCGCAACCGTGGCCACGTTGCGCGAGGTGGATGACAGAGTGCTCGTCAAAGGGGAAGCTACCCAGCAGGAAATCGAGGTGGCGCCTGGCACACCCGATTGGCATGTTTACTGGGAGATCAAACACCCGCTTTTTGACGATGACGGCCTGATTATCGGTTTATGCGGGGTCTCCACCGACATCACCGAACGTAAACGCATTGAAATGGAACTGCTCCAGGCCAAAGAACTGGCTGAAGCCTCCACCCAGGCCAAAGGGGAATTCCTGGCCGCCATGAGTCATGAAATCCGTACGCCTATGAATGTGGTGCTGGGCATGTCGGAGTTGTTGCTGGAGACCGACTTGAATCCCACGCAACGTCGTTTCACCGAGACCATGCACCACTCGGGGAAGGCCATGCTGGGAGTGATCAATGATGTCCTGGATTTCTCCCGCATTGAATCGGGAGGAATCTCTTTGGAAATCAATGCATTTTCTCCCCGTCAGGTGGTGGTGGATACCGCCCATTTGATGCAGGTGGTTGCCGAGCAGAAGGGACTCATCATGGAGGATTGGGTGGACTCCGACATACCGGAAGCCGTTTTGGGTGATGATACCAGGATACGTCAGGTACTCATCAATCTGCTGGGCAATGCGATCAAATTTACCGAACAGGGACGGGTGGATGTCAGCCTGACCATCCATCCCCAGGAACCGGAAACACTCCTTTTCAAGGTTGTCGATACTGGCATCGGCATTGCCCAGGAGCATGTCGTCAATATCTTCGACCGGTTCACGCAGGCCGATGCCGGGATTACCCGACGTTATGGGGGCACCGGACTTGGACTGGCCATATCCCGGCGCTTGGTCGAGATGATGGGGGGCCGGATCTGGGTTGAAAGCCAATCAGGTCAAGGGAGTGCATTCTTTTTCACGCTCCCCATGCAGATTGCGGCAGCCCCAGAGTGCCCCGTTACGACTGTAGAGCCAAATATGGCAACAAACAATACGACTCTGCGCATCCTGCTGGCGGAAGATGTTGAGGAAAACCAGGTGCTGTTTACGGCCTATCTCACGGGGACACCTCACCAATTGGTCATAGTCAACGATGGTGTGGAGGCCGTAGCTCGTGTACAAGAGGAAATTTTCGACGTGGTGGTCATGGATGTCCAGATGCCAAAAATGGACGGCTATACCGCCACCCGCCAGATTCGTCTGCGAGAACAGGAGACGGGACGTGCTCCCGTGCCGATCATCGCCCTCTCGGCCCATGCCATGGAGCAGGAAATCCAGCGCAGCCAGGAAGCTGGATGTAATCTTTATCTGACCAAACCGATCAACAAAAAAAAGCTGCTGGATGTTCTGCAACAACTCGCCAACCAGATCGTTTTGTCCTGTTTCACCGGGAATTGATCAAATAAGGTTGCTCCTTCAATGGCAGGTCTGTGCCCCTTCAGCCTGCAGTTGAGATGTCTGCCAGGGTGAACGGCGAGCCCTGCGCCTTTCTCTGGCCGACTCCAATTAGGGCATCCTCAGAAAGTCCAACACATTGAAACTGTACATGAAATCGTATTTAT
>JADGAZ010000024.1 GCA_015231755.1 Magnetococcales bacterium
AACGAATATAGACGATCCGGTGGTGCGGGTCAAGAGGAAAATGAAAGACGATTGCTTTTTTTGGACGTTTTTTAGCAATCAATTGATATGCAACAAAATTTCCTTTACGAACTTCACTCCCAGAAAGGCCAGCACCAGCAACAGGTAGCCCCAGAGGGTCAAACGCACCGCTTTGCGCCCACGCCACCCCTGATAGTGACGCCCCAAAAGCAGTACGCCGAACACCAGCCAAGTGGCCAGGGTGAACAGCACCTTGTGGCTCCAGGCAAAGTAGACCCCCCGCACCTCGTGGGCATGGATCGCCCCGGTGGCAATGCTCATGGTCAACAGCAGAAAGCCCATGCGCACCATCAAGAAGAGAGTCGTCTCCAGGGCATGCAAAGGCGGCAGCATCTCGAACAGTCCCCCCAGATGTTTGCTCTTCAGGGCGCGCTCCTGAAAGGCATCCATCAACGCGAACACCGCCGCGATGGTGAACAGTCCATAAGCCAGCAGGGACAGCACCAGGTGGGCGATCAGCCAGGGGCCGGTCACCCCCCGCACTTCGGGCACCGCGGAGTTGACGAACTGGGAGCTGCCCAGGGTGATCACCATCAACGGCAGCAGCAGTACAGCCGCCGCACGGGTTTCCCGGTTCACCAGCCGCCAGCCCACCAGATACAGCAATCCCATCACCCCGGCGGACCACTCCAAGGAAAGGGCCAGATTCATCCCCAGCCCTCCCCCGGAAGCCACCACACCGCGAATGATGGGAACCGCCTGCATCACCCAGCCGGCGGCCACCAGCCACCAGACCACTCCCGACTCGTGACGGCTGCCCCGCAACTGATGATAGGTACACCAGACCGCTCCCATGGCATACAGTCCTGTGGCCGCCAGCAAATGCAGATCCATATTGAAGTGACCTCCTCGTGGTCCAAGTTTTCCCGCTTGACGTCGCCGAACTTTTCCCCTACCCAATGATCCGGTTCCCTCCCCCCTTCCACTCTATATATAGAAGAGGAAAAGGCCATCATGCCGCTTCAGCAGACTCCGGACCCCGGCACCGAACCCCTCACCCTGATCGTCGTTGCCGCCGGACAGGGCAAACGGTGCGGTGGCGCGTTGCCCAAGCAATACCAGGATCTCGACGGTCGCCCCCTGTTGGCCCATACCCTGGATCACCTGCACGCCGATCCTCGGATTGCGGCGATTCTGCCGGTGATCGCCCCGGATGGGGAGGAACTCTGGCAGGCCGTCATGGGCCGGCATCTGGTTTCCTGGCCCAAACTGCTGGCTCCGGTGGCAGGCGGGGCCGAACGGCAGGAATCGGTCTTCAAGGGGCTCGCAAGCCTGATGCTGCCGGAATCCGCCTGGGTGGGTGTTCACGATGGGGCCAGGCCGTTTCCGGGCCGGGCGCTCCTCGACCGGCTGCTGTTGGCCCGCCGCCATGGGGAGGCCATTATTCCTGCCATTGTAATCCATGACACCATCAAAAGGATAGATGACTCGGAGCGGGTCACGGAGACCCTGGATCGCTCGGTATTGCGCCGCGTCCAGACGCCCCAGATCTTTCGTTTCGGACTGTTGCACCACTGCCATCGGGAGGCGGCCCGCCTGGGAATCGTGGCCACGGATGACGCCTCTTTAATAGAAAGAAGCGACGTGGCCGTGCTGACGGTTCCAGGAGACGAAGCCAATCTCAAGGTCACCCGCCCCGAAGACTGGTTCCTGGCCCGACATCACTTGCATCAAAGGAGAGCCACCATGGACATGCGCATCGGACAAGGTTTTGACGTACACCGTTTCACCCCCGACAGACCCTTGATTCTGGGAGGGGTGACCATTCCCCACGATCAAGGCTTGCTGGGCCATTCCGACGCGGATGTCTTGTTGCACGCGGTGATGGATGCCCTGCTCGGAGCCGCGGCGCTGCGGGATATCGGTCACCATTTTCCCGACACCGATCCGGCCTATCGGGGAGCCGACAGCCGGGAACTGCTGCGTGCGGTCCAAAAGGCGATCACCGACCAGGGATTCACGGTGATCAACGTGGATGCCACGATCATCTGTCAAGCGCCCCGGGTGGCGGCTTACATTCCCGACATGGTGGCGGTGATGGCCAAAATCCTGGCCATTCCCGCCGGACAGGTGAATGTCAAGGCGACCACCACCGAGCATCTGGGGTTCACCGGACGCCGGGAAGGGATCGCGGCCCAGGCCGTGGTCCTGCTGGGGCGTCGGGATTGAGCGGGAGGGGGGTATGATCTGTCAAAAACCATTTACCGCGCCCCCATGACTTGATAGTCTGAAAGACTCACTTGGAAAAGTACGCACCGACCGGATGAGGATCTTGCGCCATGCCCGACTCAAAAACCGAACAACGACGCCGTCACGAACGTTTTTCGTTCCACAACGCCGTGACCCTGACCCTGGAGGACGGACGCCAGTTCCAGGGAACCGTGGACAACATGGGCTTTGGCGGCGCGTCCATGATGGTCAGTGGGGATCCCCCCGAGATCCCGTCCGGAAGCATGGGGAAACTGCGGGTGGTCTTTTTCGGACGTCCCACGGATTATCCCTGTAGCGTGGTGAGTGTCCACGGGAGCAAGCTGGGGATCAAGATTCTGCGGGCCGACTATCAGGGCGCCCCGGAGGAGATGCTGTCGGTCAAGGAGTGATCCCGCCGACTGGCGGGCCTCACACCCCGTGATAGGCCCGATACCAAGCCACGAAACGGCGTATGCCTTCACGCACCGGAGTTTCGGGACGAAAGCCCACATCCCGGATCAAGTCATCCACATCGGCCCAGGTGGCCGGCACGTCGCCGGGCTGCATGGGCAACAGATTCTTGATGGCGCTTTTGCCCAGAGCCTCTTCCAGGGCGGCGATGTACTCCATCAACTCCACCGGCTGATTGTTGCCGATGTTGTAGATCCGATAGGGCGCGGAACTGGAACACGGATCGGGATGTTGACCGGACCAAGCGGGATCCGGTGTCGGGATCCGGTCCAAGACCCGCACCACCCCTTCCACGATGTCGTCCACATAGGTGAAATCCCGCCGCATGCGGCCCCCGTTGAACACGTCGATGGGCCGCCCCTCCAGAATGGCGCGGGTGAACAGGAACAACGCCATGTCGGGCCGTCCCCAGGGTCCGTAGACCGTGAAGAAACGCAGGCCGGTGACCGGCAGACGGAACAGATGGGCATAGGTATGGGCCATCAGTTCATTGGATTTCTTGGAGGCGGCGTACAGCGAGAGGGGATGATCGACGTTCTGATGCACGGAAAACGGCATGGTCTCGTTGGCCCCGTAAACCGATGAGGACGAGGCGAACACCAGATGTTTCACTCCGGAGTGGCGACATCCCTCCAACAGATGGACAAAGCCGACCAGATTGCTTTCCACGTAGGACATGGGATTTTGCAGGGAGTAGCGTACTCCGGCCTGGGCGGCGAGATTGACCACGCCATCGAACCGTTCCTGCTGGAACAGCTCTTCCATGCCGGCGCGATCCGCCAGATCCATCCGGACAAAGGAGAATTCCTCCCGGTCGGTGAGGCGGGACAGGCGGGCGCGCTTGAGATTGACATCGTAATAGTCGTTGAGATTGTCCAATCCCACCACCCGATCACCCCGCTCCAGCAGCCTGAGAGAGAGGTGGGAACCAATGAAACCCGCCGCTCCCGTAACGAGAACCTTGCCCATGCGTTTTCCTTTCCTTTAGACTCTCGGTGAGTGACCCACGAGAATGAACTATAAACGACATCAACCCGGAACGGAACCGCCCACAACGATGGACTCCATGGACTCGGAAACCGCAGCCCAGGCATACCCACAGCCGTCACCCGGCGCGGTGCGCATTCACACGGATGGTGCCTGTAGCGGCAATCCTGGTCCCGGGGGATGGGGGGCTTTGCTGCGTTACGGCCCCCACGAAAAGAACCTGTCCGGTTTTGCGCCCCAGACCACCAACAATCGCATGGAGATGCTGGCCGCGATCCACGCCCTGGAGGCGTTGACCCGCCCATGCCGTGTGATTCTCAACACCGATTCGAGTTACGTCAAAAACGGGATCACCCAGTGGCTGCCCGGATGGAAGCTGCGGGGTTGGAAAAAGAGCGACGGCAAACCCGTACTCAACGCCGAGTTGTGGCGCAGGCTGGATGCTGCCTGTCTGAAACACGACGTGGAATGGCGCTGGGTCAAGGGACACGCGGGGGATCCGGGCAACGAAGCCGCCGACCAGTTGGCCCGGGAAGCCATTGTTTCGGGCCGCGCCGGCGCACTGCCCCCGGATCCCGCCGGTTGAAGGCAAACACCTCAAGGATCAAAGGTCACACATTTCGGTTTCAGTCCACTATTCATCCCAAAAAGGCACGAACCCAAACGGTTTCACCCAACGTGACCAACCGGCACATCCGGGCGGAAGCGATCGTGTCCAAAGCAACCATCGCACGAGGAGGCATGACATGTTTGAAGATCAATTGCAGGCCGTGAACGAACTTCTGAAATCCAATCCGAAATTTCGCGAGATGTACGAGCGTCACGAATCCCTGCGCAACGAAATCGACGAAACCCGCCATGTGCGCAATCAGTTCGACCTGGAGCGCCTCAAAAAGGAAAAGCTCCGCATCAAGGATGCCATGGCCGCCATGCTGGTCGAACACACCGCCGCCACCCTGTGAGTGCCATGCCGCCGCGCCGGGGAAGTTTCCCTGGCGCGGCATTTTTTTGAGCGCGGCTTAAGTCCCGCATCCGCACAAGAAACCGGTCATGCCCGGGATCCGGTCCGGCATCGATGCCAAACATCACACCGGTCCCACCACCCTTGGTTTCAGCGGTTCAATACTTTCTCCAGACCTTGTTATGCCTGAAAATCGACTGCCCATTATTGTTTTCGACCGGTGCCGGAGGCGGAGGCAACGGGAGCCAATGGGTCGGGATCAACTGGGCACGATCCACCATCACCAGACCCTGGGCATTGACCCGTCCCAAAGCCAGATCCTGCCCATCGCTCACCAGCACCACCGAGTTGGGCCGGGGATGACGCTCACCGATGGGCATCCATGCCTTCTGCATGACCTGCACCAGCTGCTCCCCCACATCCACATCCGGGGATTCAAACCAGTCGAGAATCCGCTTGGCTTCCTGCAGATCCAATTTTCTGGGCAGTTTCATCCGCGCCTCTCCCTTGTTTTGTCCATGCGAAAGAGTTCACACCTCTCCCTTTATTATGAAAGGAAAACCCGATCCGTCAACCGGAGAGTGGATGCATGCGTGAACCCCTCTTTCGATTCCAGGTTCCACCATTCCGGCCCCGGGCTTGCAGCGGGTGCCTCTTGTTCCGACGCCTTTCATTGTCATGCATGTTAAGGAATCTCCATGACCCACGACACCCCGCCCGCCCCCGCATCCGACACCTCGCCCGCCTGGAAACCCAAGGTTCACGGACGCAAGCGCGGTTTTCTCACCCCGAAGGAAAAAATCTGGCTGGATGCCACCCTCCCCGACTTCCAGCCTCCCCAGGCCGACAGCCGCGCCGCTCTGCTCGCCGCCCTCGGGGCCGATCCCGAACGGGGACGGCTGATATTGGAGATCGGATTCGGCAATGGTCAATTTCTCGCCCCCCTGGCCGCCGCGCATCCCGAGGACCGGTTCATCGGCGTGGAGGTGTTCCAGGAGGGGATGGCGGCCCTGATCCGACGTCTGCAACGGGACCAGACCACCAATACCCGCATCATCCAAGAAGATGCCCGGCTTGCCCTGCAAGAGCTGATTCCTCCCTGCTCCCTGGACTGGGTGGTGATCAACTTTCCGGACCCCTGGCCCAAAAAGCGACATCACAAGCGGCGCATCGTCCAGGCGGAACTGCTGGATCTGCTGACCCAACGCATGGTCCCCGGCGGACTGCTCACCCTGGCCACGGACTGGGAGGAGTACGCCTGGTGGATGGCGGAGGTGCTGGAAGCCCACAGCGGCTTTGAAAACCTCGCGGCCCCGGAACGGTTCGCTCCCCGTCCGGCGTTCTGGCACGAAACCCGCTTCGAGACCAAGGGCGTCCACGCCGGACGCACCATTCACCATCTGGCCTGGAGGCGTTTGCCTTGAGAGTCCAGGTGGAACGTGTACAAAACCTCACATTCAGGATATAAGGTTCATGTTCGGACGGCAGCACGTTCCCCCTTCATCCATGGCTCGAAACGGGATCACCCACACCCCCCCATGAAACCCAAAACCACCACCGGCATCATTTTCGTCGCGGTTTTTCTGGATCTGCTGGGATTCGGCATGGTCCTGCCACTCATGCCGTTGTATGCGGCCGATCCCCGTTTTGCCGCCACCCCGGCCCAGATCGGCTGGCTGATGGCGATCTATTCGATCATGCAGTTTCTGTGCGCCCCCTACTGGGGACAGCTTTCCGACCGCATCGGCCGACGCCCGACCCTGCTGCTGGGATTGATGGGCTCGGCCCTGTCCTATCTGGCCTATGGGCTGGCCAACGCGTTGTGGATCCTGTTCGCGGCCCGGGCCGCCGCCGGCGTGATGGGAGCCAACATCGCCGTGGCCCAGGCGGCCCTGGCGGACCTCTCCCCTCCCGGAGAGCGTTCCAAGGCCATGGGCCTGATCGGCGCGGCCTTCGGACTGGGATTCGTCATCGGACCGGCCTTCGGCGGCTGGCTGGCGGAATTCGGCGTGGCGGCGGCTCCTCTGGTGGCGGCGCTGATCACCGGCCTCAACGCCCTGGCGGCGTTTTATTATCTGCCGGAAACCCGCTCCCCGACACCTACCGGCACCCCATCCCCATCCGGACAGCAGCCACCCCGCTCCGGACACCCCCTGTTGTCCGCCAATCCCTGGCGTCTGGCGCGACGGTTTCCCGGCGCCTGGATCTCCAGTCTGATCATGGGGGGATTCATCACCCTGTTTTCCGCCTTCGAGGTGACGCTGCCGTTATGGGGCAAGGATGCGCGACACTGGGACATGACCACCACCGGTTGGATCTTCACCTTCGTCGGCGTGATCGCGGTGGCCACCCAGGGCGGATTGGTGCGTCGGCTCATGCCCCGCATCGGCGAAAAACGGGCCGCCATGGCTGGTCTGCTGCTGGTGGTGGCGGGACTGTTCACCCTGCGCGCCGATGGCTGGCCGCTCCTGCTCGGGGCCTTGGCCCTGATCTCCGTGGGCAGCGGCTTGATCCATCCCTCCCTGTCGGGTCTGACCAGCCTCAACACCGATCCCGCCTCCCAGGGGAGCATGCTGGGACTGTTCCAGTCCATGAGCGCCCTGGGTCGCTGCCTGGGACCGGTGCTGGGAGGGGCAAGCTACAACGCGTTGCAAGGAGGCATTTTCGCCCTCACGGCCACGGGGATTGCCGGGGTGCTGGTGGGTTTCGTGCTGACACGCCACCGGATGCGGGATCTGCGCTCAATAGACGGGACAGGCCCATCACCAGACGCTCCATGACCCGACGGGGCTCCCCTCCGCTCTTCAAGGAGCGGTCCGCCTCCTGACAGCGCAACAGCGCATTGGCCAGACGCCGGGACGACAACACCCGTACCTGAGTAAAAAATTCCGCCTTTTCTTTCCAGAACACCTGCAAGGCGGTGGCCACCGCATCCGGGTTGTCCCCTTTGTCCAGCATGGCCGCCCCCTGAATCAAACGCCGCAACCGTTGGGTCAACAGTCCCAGCAACGCCAAGGGCTCATCCCCGGACTCCAGCAGTCCGTCGAGAATGGTCAAAGCCGGCCCGACCCGACCCGCGAACACCGCCGCCGCCAAAGTGAATCCATTCTGGCTCCCGGACCCTCCCACGGATTCGTATACATCCTCCAAGGCGATGCGCCGCCGATCCCCGAGAAACAGGTACAATTTTTCCATTTCCGACTCGGCGTTGCGGGCATCCCCCTCCAGCCGTTCGGCCAACAGCAGCACCGCGTCGTCGTCGGCGGAAAAACCCGCCTCCCGCAAGGTGGTGCGGATCCAGCCCACCAGCTCCCGTCCTTCCAGGGGATAACAGGGCACGCACCAAGCGAGTTTGTGGAACTCGAAGGCTTTGCGCAACGGACTTTTGGCCTCCAGCGGACCGGCCAGCACCACCAGCACCGAACTTTTCGACGGCGACTTCAGATAACGCAACAGCGCCTCCCGGGCCGGAGGAGCCAGTTGATCCGCGTCCTTGAGGAGCACGAAACGCCGCGCTGCCAAAAACGGAAAGGCGTTGCATCCACTCAAGAAACGCCCCACATCCAAATCCGCCCCGTGATGGCTTTCGGCATCCATATCCTCGTCTTCGACGCTCAGCACCGCCCGGCGCACCAGCGCGGCCTGACGGGCCGCCAACCCCTGTTCCTGGCCATACAGCAGCAGGACCGGGGGTGGACCCTCCTGTTTCAAACGTTGAGGCACATCCCGTGCGTTCAATTTCATGGTTTCATGATCCGTGGCTCGATCCAGTCCAGACAGAATGCCAACAGGTGGCCATCCTCATTGAAGTCTGGGAGCATAAGCCTTGCCAGGAAAAATTGCATCCGGCTGTCTCCTGGCGCAAAATCTGTTATGCTGATCTACCGCTTGAACGAACGAGCCGTGCTCCACCGGAAGCGACCCGAACCACACAGGGGATAGTCATGGGAATCCTGCACCGTTTCAATGGTTTGTCCATGGGCACCCAGATCGGATTGGCCTATGGCCTGCCGGCGCTGCTGCTGCTTGCCGCCCTTTGGATCTATCATGGGGCTCTGGAAGAAAGTCACACCCGTTACGGTCAATTGAGCGGCCTCCTGGCGGAACCGGACAAAAATCACGCCGCGCTGGCGATCCGGGAGCAGGAGTTGGCCCGGGCCAAGGCGGCCCTGACCGCCCGGGAGGCGGAGGTGGAACGGGAACGACAGACTCTGGCCCAGCAGGCCCGCGCCCAGGCCGAATCCAAAAAAGAGCCCCCGGTGGTGACGGCGGCCCCCCCGCCCCCCCCTGCACCGCCACGGGCGGAAAAGATCGCCGACACGGGCCGCACCACCCTGGCCGCCGCCGCTGTCGCCCTGGAGCAACGGATCTCCCTGTACAGTCTGGACCGGATCGCCACCCTGGTCACCACGTTGAGACGCCACGAAAAAGAGTACCGCCTCCACTGGAAGGCCAAATACCGGGATCAGTTCGCCCAGACCTGGAAAACATTCCAGCAGGAGCTGGGAGCCGCACCCCTCAAGCCCGCCACCTGTAGTCAACTGGCCACCCTGGCCACCGCCTATCAGGACTCTTTTCAGGAGTTTGTCCGGGTCAATCTGCCCCGCAAGAAAAATCCCAGCATCCGAGAGATCGACCGGATGAACGACGCGGCGGAACAACTGGAGACTTTCATTCACGCCAATCGGATGCCCGGCATCCGGGATGGTTACATCCAGGCGCGCCTGGAAGAGGCGGGACTGCTGCTGGACGGCAACACGGCCCGTCTGACCGCTTTCAAGCGCCATCTGGAGGCCATGCGGGCCAGTGTGCAAGACTCCCAACTCCCGAAAGCCGAACAGGACGCGGTGTTGAGCGATCTGACACGCTACGAGCAGGCCATGCAACAGATGGCGGGAGTCCCGGAAAACCGCACCCCCCTTTCGACCACCCGGGCGCCCGCCCCGGAGCGCCTTCCGACCCAATCCCGGCTCGTCCCCGCCGCCAGCCGGCCCGTCGCCGGCCTGGAGACGACGGGCCTGGAAGGGCTGTTCATCGCCGCGGCGGAGGCCGCCACTCCGGTGATGGCACCCCCGGTGACGCTGCCGGGTGCGGGCCTGGCTCCCTGGCTGGCCACCTTCGGGATCATTTGGGGTGGATTTTTCTCCGGACTGATGATGCGTGGCGGCGCCACCACCCCGGCCAAAGCCGCAGCCCGTTTGCCCATCGCGCCGGAAAAGACCGAACCCACCCTGCCCACCACCGCCAAACCGGCGCCGCGCCACGATCCCGCCCCATGGGAGGCGGTCGGCTCCAGGCTGGCCACAGCCGGCGAGGGACTGACCGATCTGGCCCGCAACCTGACGGACGGCGTTACCCGGTTGCAAGAGACAGGCACCCAGGCCATCCAGACGTTGCGTCGCACACACGACCATTCCGATGATCTGCTGGATGGCTGTCGGCAACAGGCCCATTCCCGAGAGGTGGCCCTGCACGCCCTGGAAGCGGGAATCGACGGGGTGAATCAGGTGGTCAACGCCGCCAACACCACCCACGAAACCATGATGGTCTGGCTGGCCACGGTGCAAGGCGCCGCCGAACACCTGCAAACGCTGCATCCGGTGGCCGAAGGGGTGGGTCATCACGCCCTGGCGGCCATGGAGTCCACCGAACGGGTGGTGCTGGCCCTGGAAGGGGCACGCGCCCGTTGTCTGGACGCCAACCAGGAGTCCCGGGATCTGATCGCCTTTTCGGAAGACGACCGGGAGGTATTGGAACGCCTCACCACCTCGGCCCGGGCCATCGGTTCGGTGGTGGAGTTGATCAACCACATCGCCGAGCAGACCAACATGCTCGCCTTGAACGCCTCCATCGAGGCGGCGGGAGCCGGGGACGCGGGCAAGGGTTTCGCGGTGGTGGCCAACGAGGTCAAGGCCCTGGCCCGCAAGACCGCCGAAGCCACGCAACTGATTTTCGACCGCACCGAAGAGATCTGGACCAACACCGACGAGGTGCGGGAACGGGCACGGCGGGTGCGAGAAGGCGTCCGGCGCATCGGTGAGGTCAACGACGACATGCTCATCGCCTTGAACGAACAAGGGGAGATGGTGACGGCCACCGCCAGCCGGATGCGCACCCTGGCGGACGAAAGCCATGGGGTGGCGGAACTGGCCGGAGCGGCCCGCAACACCCTGCAAGCCGGAATCGAAGGTTGGAACGGCTCCCTGCCCGCCCTGGCGGAGATAACCCGGACCGCCAACCGGTTGTCCGAGCGGTTGACCCAGGATCGACACAACCTCGGGGAGACGGATGCCACCGCGCTGGAAACCCGCCTCGCGGGCATCCTCCAGGGACAAGGGGAGCTGCTCGTCTTGCTGGAGGGTCTGACCCAGGAGGATCCTCTCCTGGATCAGGCGATGCGCGATGTGGCCAACATGGCCGCCACCCTGGACGAACTGCGTCGGGAGCTGACCGCTCCCAGCCTGTCATGAGCGCCACCCGGGGCCGGGAACCACCGGCTGCCGACACGGAAGAGGAGTCCGAACGGCTCGACAAATGGCTCTGGGCCGCCCGTTTTTTCAAGACCCGTTCCCTGGCCATCGAGGCGGCCAACGGGGGAAAAATCCACGTCAACGGTCTGCGAGCCAAGCCGGGCCGGGATATACGGGTGGGAGACACCCTGGAAATCCGCAAGGAGGTGTTTTTGCACGCCGTGGTGGTGGTGGGATTGTCCCGACAGCGGGGACCGGCGACCGCGGCCCGCCTGCTCTACGAAGAGAGCGAAGCGAGCCGGCTGGAACGGGAGCGCATTGCCGAAAATTTACGCGCCGAGCCCCGTCTTCTGCCGGGTGTGGGCCGTCCCACCAAAAAAGATCGCCGGGCCATTGTCCGTTTCCGCGGCAACGAGACGGGATGACTTCTCCCGTTCCGCCCATACCCTGCGGATAAAATCACCACGATTGCGTCTGACGGCCACGTTGGGATGGCAATCGTGGCGGGAGTGTGTCAAGATGGCCATCTATCGCAATGGCACAAAAAAACCAGACCTCAGGCACCAAACCAGGGGGGAGAAAGGACCATGTCGGCGGAACAGTGGGGCGCACCCATCGAAATCCTCTTGGTGGAGGACAATCCCGGAGATGTGGACCTGACCCGCGAGGTACTCACCGACAGCAAGGTGGCCAACCATCTGGTGGTGGCCACCGACGGAGAGGCGGCCATGGACTATCTGCTGGGACACGGCATTCACGCCGGCGCTCCCAAACCGGATCTGATCCTGCTGGATCTGAACCTCCCCCGCAAGGATGGCCGGGAGGTGCTGGAGGAGATCAAATCCCATCCTGCGTTGCGCACCATTCCGGTGGTGATCCTGACCACCTCCCGCGCCGAAGAGGATGTGGTCAAGACCTACCAGCATCACGCCAACTGCTACATCACCAAGCCGGTGGATCTGGATCAGTTCATCCAGGTGGTCAAGGCCATCGAGGATTTCTGGTTCACGGTGGTCAAACTGCCCAGTCGCAACGAAACGCCGGTCCGCCTGATCCCGCGACAGGATCGTCCATGATGCCCGCGAAAGGATCGCCATGTCCATGACCGACTACGGAATGTACGTCCTCAAACTCTTCGTCACCGGCCACACGCCCCGTTCCGAACGCGCCATCCACAACCTGCGCCGGATCTGCGAACGGGAATTGGAGGGTCGTTACGAAATGGTGGTGATCGACATTCTGGAACACCCCCAGTCCGCCGAGGACGAAAAAATTCTCGCCACGCCGACCCTGATCAAGGCACTGCCCCTGCCTTTGCGGCGCATCATCGGTGATCTGACCGACAAGGAAAAGGTACTGCTCGGACTGGATCTGTTGCCCTTGCCCACAGACCCCCTTTCCTGCCCGGCGGAGTGACACGAGATGGTCGCATGAGCGACACCAAGCGTAACGGTGGTTCCATCGATCCTTTGCGCATCCTGCTGGTGGAGGATTCGGAAGCGGATCGTTTGCTGGTGCAAGAAAACGCGCTGTCGGCAGACGCCATCGGTTATGGCCATCTGCCCTCCCTCTCCCTGACTCCGGCATGGGAACTGCGTCAGGCCATGACCCTGCTGGCCCGGGAACGGTTCGACGCGGCCTTGCTGGATCTCAATCTGCCGGACAGCGTCGGCCTGGAGACCTTTCACCGTTTCCGGCGTCAGGCACCGGATCTGGCGGTGGTGGTGCTGACCGGGCTGGACGACGACGCCCTGGGGGCCGACACCATCCGTCACGGCGCCCAGGACTACCTGAGCAAAGGCAATCTGGACGGCACCCTGTTGACCCGGGCGATCCGCTACGCGGTGGAACGGCAACGGCTGCTCAACGAACTGGAACGGACCCGGCAACGGTTGCGTCAGGAACAAGAAATCCAATCCCTGGAACGCCTGTCGGACCGGACACCGGGAGATGGTCTGCGGGCTTTGTCCCTGGAACGGGTCTACGGGGAGTTGGTGCGACACTATGTGATCACCACCCGGGAACGCCGGGATCCCCCCAGAGAAGAGGTGCGCGCCCTGGCGACCCGTCTGGTGGCCATGAACGCCGGCGCCCGGGATGTGGTGCTGTTGCATCTGAAAATGCTGCGGGGTACCGGCCATTGGGCCACCGTGGCCGAAGAACGGGCCTTTTCCCAGGACGCCCGACTGGTGCTGCTGGAACTGTTGGGTCATTTGACCGATTTCTATCGGGAACGGAGCCAGAACTGATCGCCTGCATGGTCACGCTGGCCGCGTCCCGTTTTTATTGTGCGTCACCGCCGGATCCCCCATCGGGAAACGGACTGCAAACCACCCTGGTGCGTCTTTTCTGCGGTTCCCCCCTCACAATCGTCGGAGACCTCTCCGCCGAGACGCGCCTGCGTCAGATCCCGGGGCTTCCAGCAGGAGGCAATCCGGAACCATCACAATGAAAGGTATGGAAAAATGCGCGAAAATACCGACGCACTGGTGAAAATGCCCACCGGCATCGAAGGCTTCGACCACCTCACCATGGGGGGATTGCCCAAAGGACGCACCTGCCTGATCTCCGGCAGTTCGGGGTCCGGCAAGACCATTTTAGGCATGGAGTTTCTGTATCGGGGCATCTCCCGTTTCGGACGCAAGGGGGTGTTTGTCAGCATGGAGGAACGCGCCCCGGATATCATGCGCAATGTCAGTCGCATGGGCTGGGGATTGCACACCATGGTCGCCAACGGACAGCTCAGACTGGTGGATGCGGGCCCGGATCCGATTCCCATCGAAGAGTCCGGTGTCTATGATCTTTCCGGTCTGCTGGTACGCATCGAGCACGCCGTGGAACAGACCGGCGCCGAACTGCTGGTGCTGGACTCCATCGGTTCGCTGTTCGACCAGTTCGACAACGCCGCCGTGGTGCGCCGGGAGATTTTCCGCATCATCGACGCCCTGCGCAACATGGGCATCACCGCCATTCTCACCGCCGAACGGCTGGACGAATACGGTCGCATCTCCCGTCACGGGGTGGAGGAGTTCGTCTCCGACACGGTGATCATCCTGCGCAACGTGCTCAAGGAAGAAAAATGCCGCCGCACCATCCAGGTGCTGAAAATGCGCGGGGATACCCATTACAAAGGGGAATACCCCTTCACCATCAACGCCCCCACCGGCATCAGCATTCTGCCCTTGTCGGCCCGGGAACTCAAACAGTCCTCCTCCACCACCCGCATCAGCTTCGGCAATCAGATCCTCGATCAGATGGCCGGAGGCGGACTGTTCCGGGATTCGATCTTTCTGGTCAGTGGTCCCACCGGAGGAGGCAAAACCCTGCTGGCCACCACCTTCGCCGCCGAAGGGTGCCGCCGGGGAGAAAAGGTGCTGCTTTTGGCCTACGAGGAGTCCCATGCCCAACTGCTGCGCAATGCCCAGTCCTGGGGGCTGGACTTCCAGAAATGGGAGGAGGATGGCCTGTTGCGGGTCATGTGCCAATATCCCGAATCCATGGGACTGGAAGACCATCTGCTGTTGATCCAACGGGAAATCGAACAGTTCCGCCCCAAACGGTTGATCATGGACAGCGTATCCGCCATGGAACGGATGGCCCATGTGCGCTTTTTCCGGGAGTTCGTCATCGGTCTGACCTCCTTTGCCAAACAGGAGGAGGTGTGCTCCCTGTTCACCAGCACCACCCCCAAGCTGTCGGGGGGGGATTCGGTCACCGAGGCCCACATCTCCACCATCACCGACGCCATTTTGTTGTTGCGTTATGTGGAGATCAACGGAATCCTGCGGCGCGGTGTGGCGGTGATCAAAATGCGCGGCTCCCAGCACGACAAGCAGATCCGGGAGTTCACCATCGACGATCAGGGTTTGCACATCGGCAAGCCCTTCACCAATGTCCAAAACATCATCCTGGGCATTCCCTCGGCCACCATGCCCTCGGAGGTCGAACAACTCGGGGCCATGTTCGAGGATTGACCACCCTGGGGCCATGCTGCGGCTTCGGCCCCCTTTGCAACTGACAGGATCCCATCATGTTGAGCCGTTCCCTGCGTCAAACCCTGCTGGACAAGAATGTCGACGCCATGCTGGTGGTGGATCGTTCGGGCCGGATCCGTTACGCCAACCATGCGGCGGAGCGGCTGTTTTCCAAAGACCGGGACGAACTGGTCAACCGGGAACTGGGTTTTCCGGTGGTGGTGGGCGAAAACAGCGAAGTGGATCTGGTACGCCGCGACGGAGAGGCGCGGGTGGCGGAAATGCGGGCCGTGGAAATTCCCTGGCCCAAAAAATCCACGGTATTTTTGGTCTCCTTGCGGGACATCACGGAACGCAAACGGCTGGAAGAGGAACTGCGTGAGGCCAAACAGGCCGCCGAGGCGGCCCATGCCACCAAAAACCGTTTTCTGGTCAATATGAGTCATGAGTTGCGCACCCCTCTCAACGCGGTGATCGGATTTTCCGGGCTGCTGCTGGAAAAAGAGATGGGAGCCTTGACCGAAACCCAGGAGGAATTTCTCAAAGGGGTACTCAAAAGCGGTCGGGAACTGCTGGGACTGGTGAACAATCTGCTGGATCTGGCGGACGCGGTTTCGGGTCAGACCACCACCCGCATGCGACTGTTCGACCTGAAGGTCTTTCTGGCCACCCATCTCTCCCACGCCCGGGAGTTGGCCGCCATGCGGGGACAGCGGATTCACGCCGAATGGATGGAGGCTCCGGAACTGTTGCGCACCGATCCAACCCTGCTGGGCCGGGTGCTGGATGTGTTGCTGGACAACGCCATGAAATTTTCCCCTTCCGACGGACGCATCGACCTGATCGCCCGCAAGGCCGCCAACGCCACCGGCAAGGCGGGTCTGGAACTGCTGATCACCGACAGCGGCATCGGCATCGAGGCCGACGACCTGGAGCGCATTTTTCTGCCGTTCGAACAGGCGGATCTGACCAATGGCCGGGTTTTTTCCGGGGCGGGGGTGGGATTGACCCTGGCCCGTCAGTGGGTCGAGTTGCTGGGAGGCCACGTGGAGGCGAGCAGCCGGGGCGTGGATCAGGGCAGTCGTTTCCTGGTGTGGCTACCGTTGAAGTGATGCCGACAATCGGGAGGGCAACCATGGCGCACGGGCAACACCCCTCGGAAAATCAGGCCGACGCCGATGATTGGCGCCATCTGGTGGCCATGAACAGCGACGGTATTTTAGTGGTGGATCATCATGGTGTGGTCTGTTTCGCCAATCCGGCGGTATCCTCCCTGTTCGGCGGAAAACGGCTGGATGTGGGGGATCTGTTCGGTTTTCCGGTTTCCGCCGGCGAGACCACGGAACTGGATACCTGGCTGCCGGGGGGGATATCCGGGGTGCTGGAGATGCGGGTCAGCGCCATCACTTGGCGTGGTCATCCCGCCTTTCTGGCCTCGCTGCGGGACATCACCGACCGCAAGGGGGTGGAAATCGAACTCTCCCGGGCCAAGGAGGCGGCGGAACGGGCCAATCACGCCAAAAGCGTCTTTCTGGCCACCATGAGCCACGAAATCCGCACCCCCCTCAACGCCATCATCGGCACCAGTGAATGGATGGAAGGCTCCGACTCTCCGGAGGAGTGGCGGGAGGCGATGGACGTGATCCAGGAGTCGGGTCGGGCGCTGCTCACCTTGATCAACGACGTGCTGGATCTGGCCAAGATCGAATCCGGCGCCGAGGAGCGTCAGGACGAACGCTTTTCTCCCGGCGAACTGCTGGATGGGGTCTATCGCATCATGCGTCTGCCGGCGGTGGAACAAAAACGACTCGCCCTCACCGTCTGCGTGGATGAGGAGGTCCCTCCGCTGGTCATCGGCGATGTGCGCCGCATCCGTCAGGTGTTGATCAACCTGACCGGCAATGCCATCAAGTTCACCCGGACCGGCGCGGTACGCATCGGCGTCGGGGTGCAATCCTGCCAATACGAGAAGGTGGTGTTGCGCTTTTCGGTGGAGGATACCGGCATCGGCATTCCCCACGATAAACAACAAGTGATCTTCGACGCCTTCGCCCAGGCCGATTCCACCATCGCCCGCCGCTTCGGGGGCACGGGTCTGGGGTTGGCCATCAGCGTGCGCCTGGCCCGCATGCTGGACGGACGGCTGTGGGTGGAGAGCGAACCGGATCGGGGCAGTTGTTTTTTTCTGGAGGTGCCGGTCACCCTGGCTCCCGGGGAGGCGCTCCAGAGGCCATCACCCGCCACGGTTCCGTCCGCTTTCGCCTCTCCGGAACGTCTGGCCCAGGCCCGCATCCTGCTGGCGGAAGACAACACCCTCAATCAAATGGTCATCTTGAAAATGTTCCGGCGTCTGGGGGTCACTCCGGAGCTGGCAATCAGCGGCGCCCAGGTGCAAGAGCGGGTGGAAGAACAGCGCTACGACCTGATCTTTCTGGATCTGGAGTTGCCGGACGCCTCGGGTCACGATCTGGCCATCTGGCTGCGCAAACGGGAACGGACCCTGGCTCTGTCCCCTGCGGTGCTGGTGGCCTTCACCGCCTCCACCTTTGAAAGCGACCGGCTGCGCTGTCTGGAGGTGGGCATGAACGATTTTCTCTCCAAGCCCACCCGCATGAACGACCTGAAGGCCATGCTGGGACGGTGGCTGAGGGAGGAATCCAGACTCCCGGCTCCCCCATCACCGGACTGACCCCCCCATCCGTCCCGAAAAACACCCCCACGCCCCGCTTTCCACCCCGGATTCATGCCACCCGCTTCGCCCGGTTCGATCCCATTCCAACACCATTCCCGCCAGTCGTTCAACACAAAGATGTCAATACTGCCCATCTTTCCGGGCAAAAGGCACATTTAACACACCCTTAACACAGGCTTCATCCGGAATTCATCCTATTCTCACAATCATCCATTATGATATCGACCCATCGTCAAATCCGATCTTTCCTTAAGATCCATCGGAACATCGCGTCTTTCCGGTATGGTACGGACTGCATTTCTTGCACTTTTTGATCAGACAGGTCACACGTCATACCCATTGGAGCATGACGACCACACAGTAACATCACACAGATTTGGCCGGATTGGCCAGAAACAACCAGGAGCTTCCGAACATGAGTGACAGTTCCAATTCGTTGTCATCCAAGATTCTCAACAACGTCTTTCCGCGGGTTCCCGATTTTTACGGCATGCTCAATGAACAGTGCGACATCTGCGCACAAGCCATGGAAGCCATGGTGGCTTTCATGGAAACCCATGATCCGGAAAAAGGCACCCTGGTGCGTGAACTGGAAAAAAAAGGTGACACGATCAAGGCCCGCAACATGGGCGTCTTGAATCAGGCCTTCGCCACCCCCATGGACCGTGAAGACATCTACCGCGCCATCACCGCCATCGACCAAATCATCAATTATGCCAAGACCACGGTCCGGGAAATGGAAGTACTCTCCCTGACCCCCGATATCTATACCCTGGAGATGGCAACACTGCTGCAAGAAGGGGTTGCCGCCTTGCAAAGCGGCTTCAGAAAGCTCGGCACCACCCCCACCCTGGCGGACGCAGATGCAGAAGCCGCGAGCAAGGCGGAACGCACTACCGAGAAAACCTACCGCCGTGCCATCTCCGCATTGTTCCAAGCCGATGACGCGATGCTGCAATCCCTGGACAATCAAGAAGCCGGCGCAAAATCCAAAGCCATGATCCAGGTGATGGAAACATTCAAACGCCGGGAACTGTATCGCCACCTGTCCAACTCCGCTGACCAAGTAGCCAAGGCGGGCGACGTGCTGCACGACATCGTGGTACAGATTTCATAGGGAGCAAACGACCATTCATTGGCGTTGGTGCTGCACTCGATAACGCCGGGCCGTGGCCTGGCGTTATTTTCTTCACGCATTCCCCGAAAACGCCTGCCGATTTCCTTTTGACAACCCCCCGGCCCCGCGGATAAAGTACTCTCATCCTGCTGTATATGGATATCCATTCGTTTCCACTTCAAAAGACGCGCGTTGGGGCCGTCCCGGCCTCCCGAGGGGACGTGCGTGGAGGGAAAATATCATGCAAAGTCATGACCTGCTCATCATCGGAGCCGGGCTGGCCGGCATGCGCGCCGCGCTGGAAGGCGTCAAGGCGGGCATCGATGTGGCCATCGTCACCAAGATCCATCCCTTGCGCAGCCACTCCTGCGCGGCCCAGGGTGGCATCAACGCCGCCATCAATCCCCAAGACTCCCGCAACTCCCACGCCTACGACACCGTCAAAGGAGCGGACTACATCGGAGACGAAGACGCCATCGACCTGATGTGCGACGAAGCCCCGGAAGCCATCCTGGAAATGGATCGCATGGGCACACCCTTCTCCCGCGTCGAAGGCGGACTGATCGCCCAACGGGCCTTCGGGGGGGCGAGCTTCAACCGTACCTGCTACGCCGCCGACCGCACCGGACAAGTCTTGCTCCACACCCTGTGGGAACAACTGGTCAAGGCCCGGGTCAAGGTCTACGAAGAGTGCAGCGTGATGCGACTGGTCACGGACGCCGAACCGGCGATCGCCGGGGTGGTCGCCTACGACATCAAAACCGGAGCCGTGTTTCCCTTGCGGGCCAAGGCGGTGCTGATGGCCACCGGCGGCTATGGCCGGGTCTTTTTGTCCAACACCAACGCCACCACCAATACCGGCGACGGCATGGCTCTGGCCCTGCGGGCCGGCGCGCCCCTGGCGGACATGGAGTTCGTCCAGTTCCATCCCACCGGCCTGCGGACTTCCGGGGTGCTGGTCACCGAAGGGGCACGGGGAGAAGGGGGTTTTCTGATCAACGCCCTGGGAGAACGGTTCATGAGCCGCTACGCTCCCAACAAGCTGGAACTGGCCTCCCGGGATGTGGTCTCCCGCGCCGAACAGACCGAAATCATCGAAGGACGGGGCAAGGATGGAGCGATCTTTCTGGATCTGCGCCACCTGGGAGCCGACAAGATCCTCGACCGCCTGCCCCAGATCCGTCAACTCTCCTTGGATCTGGAAGGGGTGGACGCCATCCACGCGCCCATTCCGGTGCGGCCCACAGCCCACTACTCCATGGGGGGCATCCGCACCGACAAGTTCGGCGCCTCTCCCCTGCGGGGCCTGTTCGCCGCCGGGGAGGCGGCCTGCGTCTCGGTCCACGGCGCCAACCGACTGGGGGGCAATTCGCTCCTGGACACCATCGTCTTTGGCAAGATCACGGGCCGGCACTGCGCCGGGTTCATCAAGGGGGAATCCCTGCGTGACTTTCCCGCCTCCGAGGTGACAGCGGTGAAAAGCAACCTGACCGCGCTGAAAGCCCGCACCAACCAGGGGGTGCGCCCCATCGCCCTGCACCACCGCATGGCTGAGGGCATGAACCTCCATTGCGGGGTGTTCCGCACCCCCGAAGGGATGCGCGCCGGGGTCGAATCCATCCCCGGACTGCGGGAGGATTACTTGAAAATCCATCTGGACGACCACTCGGACGACTTCAACATCGACTTGTTGCGGGCCGTGGAGTTGGGTCATCTCATCGATTTGGCGGAGTGCATCCTGCGAGGCGCCCTGGCCCGGGAGGAGTCCCGTGGGGCCCACTCCCGCACCGACTTCCCGGAGCGCGACGACGCCAACTGGCGCCAGCACACCTTGAGCCACTGGGATGGGGCCAAAGGCGCTGTGGTACTCTCCCGCGAAGCCGTGCGCACCGTGGGCAAGAGCGACTATACCCCCAAGGTCCGCACCTACTGATTCCAAGGAGACGAAAGATGAGCGCCAACCATTACACCTTTCGCATCCAGCGCAATCGCAAAGCCGCGGACGGGCGCATCGACAGCCGCTGGGTGGAGTATCCGGTCTCCGCCACCCCCACCACCACGATTCTGACCCTGCTCGAAGAGATCAAGGGAGAGCAGGATGGCTCCCTGACCTTCCGTCAATCCTGCCGTTCGGCCATTTGCGGCTCCTGCGCCATGAAGATCGGCGGACGCACCCGCCTAGCCTGCAAGACCCATGTGGAGTCCGTGGCCCAAAACGGCGTGGTGGAGATCGCCCCCCAGGCCAATCAACCGGTGCTCAAGGATCTGGCCATCGACATCGGCCCCTTCTTCGACCGGATCCACGCGATCCGGCCCTATCTGGAGGACGGACCCGATACCGATCTGGTCTTGGAGCAGTCGGCTTACGATCAGGTCAACCACGTCACCCAGTGCATTTTGTGCGGCAGTTGCTACTCCGACTGCGTCATGGCCGAAGTCAGTCCGGAGTTCATCGGTCCGGCGGCCCTGGCCAAGGCGTTCCGGTTCGTCTCCGATCCCCGGGAGGGACAAAAAGAACGCCGCCTCGAACAGCTCTCCCATCCCCACATGATGTGGACCTGCGCCCGTTGCGCCATGTGCGTGGAAAGCTGTCCCAAGGATGTCAAGCCCATGGAGGCCATCGTCAAGCTGCGTACCCGCGGCATCGCCAAAGGACTCAAGGACGGACCCGGACCCAAACACGCCCTGGCCTTCCATCACGACATCCAGAAGGCGGGCAGCCTCAACGAATTCACCCTGATGATGCGCACCGTGGGCATCCTGGGCACCCTGGAGGAACTGGGCACCGCCTTTCATCTGATGAAAAAAGGCAAGATCCCCTCTCCCCTTCCCCACAAGTCCAAAGGATTGGCAGAGCTGGCCAAAATCTACGAAATCCTGGAAGAGCATCCCCTGGATGTGGAAACCAAGGCCAAGGAGGTGGTCCCCGAATAGGGGACGGACCATTGCACAGGAGATCCCCATGAGACTCGATTTTGCCTATTATCCCGGTTGCGCCGCCAAGCAGGTGCAAAAAGAGGCCGATGTCGCGGCCCGCGCCGTGGCCAACGCCTTGAACATCACCCTGCACGACATGCCCCGGGCCACCTGTTGCGGCGCGGTCAGCCTGCGGGAGACCAAACCGGCCTTTTCCCTGGCGGTGGCCGCCCGCATCCTCTCCGAAGCCGAAGAGACCGGACGCCATCTGGTCACCATCTGCAACACCTGTCTGCAGACCCTCACCCATGCCAACCACCGTTTCAAGAACGAACCCGAGCTGCTGGACAAGATCAATCACGTCATTGTCCAAGCCGGGGTGCGCCCCTATCAGGCCACCATCCAGGTGTATCACCTGCTGTGGGTGATCACCGACCAGCTTGATCCCAAGGTGGTGCAAGCCAAAGTGGTCAAGCCCCTCAACGGGTTGCGGGTGGCCCCGTTCTACGGCTGTCACAATTTGCGTCCGGAAGAGATCTTCGACTCCGCCGCCGGAGAAAAAGCCGATCACCTGGATCGGCTCATCACCTTGCTGGGGGGGGAACCGGTGGCCTATGACGGTCACGACAAGTGTTGCGGTTTTCATGTGATGCTCTCGGACAAACAGGAAATGCGCGCCATGGTGGCCAAAAACTGCCTGAACGCCAAAAATGCCGGAGCCGAGGTGATGATCACCCCCTGCACCCTGTGCGACATGTCCATGGGATCGTTCCAGGGACCGGCGGAAAAGGCCATCGGCCAGTCGATCCAACTGCCGGAGATGAATTTCGCCCAACTGATCGCCGTGGCCATGGGATTGAACGACAGCGCCGGATTGAACCGTCTGCACGTGCCGCCCCAGGCCGCCTTCGCGGCTCGTGGTCTCTCCTGACCCCGCTCCGGACGCACCGCTCCCGGTGACAGCGGAGCGGTTGCGGGACGGAGTATGCCTGCTGATCGACTTTCCGGAACTCGGAACCCCGCTGTACGGTTCCCAACCCGCCACCGTCCTGACCGCCCGACGGCCCGAGGAGGTGCGTCCCTTGATCCGCGCCGCCGAAGAGGCCGCCGCAGCCGGTGGATGGGTGGGAATCTGGCTGGCCTACGAAGCGGCAGCGGCCTTCGGGCTGCCGGTCCGGGAGACGGGTGACGATCTGCCCTTGGCTTGGTGCGCCCTGTTCTCCCACCCGCCCCGCCCGGTCCTGTATCCGGCTCCCGCCACCCTGCCCCCCCACGCCCCGACCCCGCCGCAGCCGCGGGTCACCCGGGAACGGTTCCAGCGGGATCTGGAGGCGGTCGCCACCCACATCCGGGCCGGAGAGAGTTATCAGGTCAACTATACCCTGGAGGCCGCCCTGGATCCGGATACGGATCCGGCAACGCTGTTTTTGCGGCTGCAAGGGGCGCATCGGTTTCCCAAGGCGATGTGGATCCAGGGGGAGTCCTGGTGCGTGGCTTCGTTTTCTCCGGAGCTGTTTCTGGAACGCCGGGGAACCACCCTGTTGACCGGACCCATCAAGGGCACCCGTCCCCGGGGCGACACGGCGGACCAGGATCGCCGTCTGGCCGACCTTCTGGAGCACTCCCCCAAGGACCGGGCGGAACACATCATGATCGTAGACATGGCCCGCAACGATCTGGGACAAATCTGCCGCACCGGCAGTGTGGTGGTGGAATCGTTGGCGGCGCGGCGTTCGTTTTCCACGGTCCACCATCTGGAAAGCCGGGTGCGGGGGGAACGGCGGGACGGGGTGGATCTGGAGGCGGTGCTGGCGGCGACCTTTCCTGCGGCCTCGATCACCGGCGCCCCAAAAAAGGCCACCATGGGCATCATCCACGCCCTGGAGCAGCGCCCCCGGGGGATCTACACCGGAGTGATGGGGCTGATGGCGCCGGGCGGGGATTGCTGGCTGAACGTGGCCATTCGCACCGTGGTCCAGACGCCGCGGGGCTGTCGCATCGGACTGGGGGGAGGGGTGGTGGCCGACTCCCGACCCGAGGCGGAATGGGCCGAAGTGGGGGACAAATCCCGCTTTCTGACCACCCTTCCGGCAGAACTGGAGCTGATCGAAACCTTCCGGGTGGAGGCGTCCGGCGCGGTGGCGTGGCTGCCCCGTCATCTGGAACGACTCGCCGCTTCGGCGCGGGCACTGGGATTGTCCCTGGACCGGGCCAAAGCCGAAAGGCTGGTGCGCGACACGGCCCAAGGCTGGGCCGCAGCCGGATGGACACCCCGCGCCGGACGGTTGGCCCTGTCCGCCGGAGGAGACCTGACCCTCACCCATCGCCCCCTGATTCCGTGGCCGACAGGGATCCGGGCGCGCATCGCCTCCTGGCGACCGGATCCCCTGGATCCCCTGGCGCGCCACAAGACCAACCGCCGGCTGCACCCGGATGCGGAGTGGCAGGCGGCCTGTCGGGAAGGATACGACGAGGTGATTTTCATCAACCGGGAGGGCCGGGTGACCGAAGGGGCCATCAGTGGCCTGCTGGCGCGTCTGGAAGGACGCTGGCTGGCGCCCAAGGAGACGGATGGTCTTTGTCCCAGCCTGTGGCGCGCCGAGACCATGACCCGTCTCCAGGCCACAACCGCCCATCTGACCCTGGCAGACCTGTATCACGCCGAAGAGATCCGCATCGGCAACGCGGTCCGGGGAGGCGGTCCCATCATCCGGCTGGACAATGCCGATGGTGAACCGATCCAACAGTGGGCCAAACAATCAGCCCGGAGTCCATTCCCTCTGAGAAATGACCACGTATGATCGGATGGATGGGCTGTGTGGTCCTTTTTGAGCTGTTTTTTGGATCAATTGCAAAAAAGGTCTTGACAGTTCATGGTCCAGGAAAAATATTATACGAAAAATCTACAACAAGGCATTTACAAGTTTAAAGGAGTCCCATGATGTCATCTGATTTGCTCAAGCATGCCGCAGAAATCATTGAGGCATACGTATCCAATAATGAGGTCCAGGCCCGTGAATTACCCACGCTGCTCACCCAGGTCTTTGAAACCTTGACCGTGCTGTCATCGGGTGGAACCGTGGCCACGGTGCGCGAGGCCGCTCAAACTGTGGAAACAGAGGAAGAACAACCCCCGGTCACCACGTCCGGCACTGAAAAAAAGAAAACCGTGCCGTTTGTTTCCATTGATCAAGCCGTCACCGAAGACGCGGTCATCTGTCTGATCTGCGGCAAAGCTTGCAAAGCGCTCAAAGGTCATCTGACCCGGTCGCACAAAATCGACTTCGATGAATACCGGGGCATGTTCGATCTGGACAAGAGCTTTCCCATGGTGGCTCCCTCCTACTCGGACAAACGACGCGCCCTGGCCATCGAAGCCGGTCTGGGGGACAAGCTGCGGGATTCGCGTCGCAAAGGCACCAACGACGCCGAGTGATCTCGGGTTGGCGAGGGGAAGTGGGGGTTGATTCCAAGGGGGGGGATCGGGGCGCAAGCCCTTTTCATGCACACATCGGGTCCAGAATGGGTTTGAGAAAACGACCGGTCCACGAGCGTTCCTGGAGCGCGCACTGTTCCGGTGTACCTTCCATCACCACATCCCCTCCCTGACTCCCCCCCTCCGGGCCCAGGTCGATAATCCAGTCCGCAGTCTTGATCACATCCAGATTATGCTCGATCACCACCACGGTGTTGCCCGCCTCCACCAACTGCCCCAGCACCTCCAGCAGCTTGCGGATGTCGTCGAAATGCAGACCGGTGGTGGGTTCGTCCAGAATGTAGAGGGTACGCCCCGTGGCCCGTTTGGCCAATTCCCGGGCGATCTTCACCCGTTGCGCCTCGCCACCTGACAAGGTTGTGGCCGCCTGCCCCAGCCGTACATAGCCCAATCCCACCGACTTCAAGGTCTTCAGACGGGTGTTCAAGGCGGGAATGGCCTGAAACATCTCCCCGGCCTCGTCCACGGTCAAATCGAGAATCTGGGCGATGTTCTTGCCCTGATACTGAATCTCCAGGGTCTCCCGGTTGTAGCGGCTGCCTCGGCAGACATCGCACTGCACGAAGATGTCGGGCAGAAAGTGCATTTCGATCTTGATCAATCCATCCCCGGAACAGGCCTGACACCGCCCCCCCTTCACGTTGAAACTGAACCGACCCGCCTGATATCCCCGTCCCCTGGCTTCGGGCACACTGGCCATCAACTCCCGCAACGGCGTGAACAAGCCGGTATAGGTGGCGGGATTGGAGCGGGGTGTACGACCAATGGGGGACTGGTCGATGTGGATCACCTTGTCGAGCCATTCCAGGCCGGTGATCTCCTCGAACACCCCTCCGGGCAGATGCCCCTGTCCCAGCCGGGCGGTCAAAGCCGGCAGCAGGGTATCCAGGATCAGACTGGACTTGCCCGAACCCGACACCCCGGTGACGCAAACCAGCAGACCCAACGGGATCGAGGCCGACACCTGTCGCAGATTGTTGGTGGTGACGCCGTGCAGACGGATCTGCCGTTCCGGATCCGGCGCCCGCCGCCGTGACGGCATGGGAATCGACAAAAATCCCCCCAGATACCGCCCGGTCAACGAGGCGGGATCGGCGATGATCTGGGCCGGAGTCCCCTCGGAGACCACCCGGCCTCCGTGTTCCCCGGCTCCCGGTCCCATGTCCACCACGTGATCGGCGCGCCGGATCGCCTCTTCGTCGTGTTCCACCATGACCACGGTATTGCCCAGATCCCGCAGCCGGAACAAGGCGTCCAACAGCCGTTGATTGTCCCGCTGATGCAGTCCGATGCTCGGTTCGTCCAGGATGTACAACACCCCGGTCAACCCGGAACCGATCTGATTGGCCAGCCGGATACGCTGCCCCTCTCCACCGGACAAAGTGGCGGCGGAGCGGTCCAGGGTCAGATAGTCCAGCCCCAGGGCGCGCAAGAACTGCAACCGTTCCAACAACTCCTTGAGGATACGATCGGCGATGGCCCGTTCCATGGGGGTGAGAGGCAACGTGTCGAGACGTTCGGCGGCCCGATCCAAAGACAAGGCGGAAAGCTCGGCGATGTTGTGCCCATCGATCAGGATGTGCAACGCCTCCTTGCGCAACCGCTTGCCGTGACACAAAGGACAGGGCGCGGAAGAACGGAACGGATGCAACTCCTCCCGCACCTCGTCGGATTCGGTTTCCAGAAAACGCCGTTCGAGGTTTTTCAAGATCCCTTCCCAGGGGCGGGAGGTGGTGAAGGATCCCCGGGGTCCGCGAAACCGGAACACGATCTTCTCGCTGCCCGAGCCGTTGAGCAGAATGGCGCGGACGGTCTCGGGAAGATCCTTCCAGGGCAGGTGGATGTCAAAGCCGTAATGGGCGCTCAAGGTCTGGAGAGACTCCCGGGCCATATGGGCGGTGGGTTTGTTCCAAGGCGCGATGGCGCCGTCGTGGATGGAACAGTCGGGATCCGGGATCACCAGTTCGGGATCGAAAAAGGGCTTGTTGCCCAGGCCGTCACACTCCGGACAGGCCCCGTGGGGACTGTTGAACGAAAACATGCGCGGCTCGATCTCCGGATAGGAGATGCCGCAGGTGGGACAGGCGTGCCGCTCGCTGAAGATCATTTCGTGGACCGGTTCGTCCAGCACCTTCACCTTGGCCACCCCTCCGGCCTGATGTTTGAGTCCCAACGCCTCCATCACCCCCAGAGCCGTGGCCAGGGAGTCGGCCAGCCGGGTCTCCAGCCCCGGCTTGATGACGATCCGGTCCACCAGGGCGTCGATGGTGTGTTTCACCATTTTGTTCAAGACGGGCAGTTGATCCAAATCGTAGGTCTCCCCATCGATGACCACCCGGGTGAATCCCTGACGGGCCAGGGCGGCCAATTCCTTCTTGTACTCCCCCTTGCGGTCGTAGACCACGGGAGCCAGCAGCAGCAGACGGGTTTTTTCCGGCAGGGCCATGAGGGTATCCACCATCTGACTGATGCTTTGGCTTTGGATCGGCTGACCGCAGCCGTGACAGTGGGGCCGACCGACCCGGGCGAACAGCAGACGCAGATAATCGTGAATCTCGGTCACGGTGCCCACGGTGGAGCGGGGATTCTTGCTGGTGCCTTTCTGCTCGATGGAGATGGAGGGGGAAAGTCCCTCGATGGCATCCACATCCGGCTTGCCCTGAAGGCTCAAGAATTGCCGGGCATAGGCGGACAGGGACTCCACATACCGACGCTGCCCTTCGGCGGAGAGGGTATCGAAGGCCAGGGAGGATTTCCCGGAACCCGACACCCCGGTGATCACCGTGAGCCGGTGACGCGGCAATGCGAGATTAACGTTTTTCAGATTGTGTTCGCGGGCGCCGCGAATGATGATGTGGGTATCGGACATCGGCATAATTTGGGCTAAAGTCGTCGATCCGGAATCAAAAAACCCGCCAGAGGCGGGTTTTTTGATTCCTGAATACATAAGATTGCTCAGGATGCAATCTGATAACAAGATTTCACATATTCATCCCATCGAGGATTGAACCACGGCACCCCCTGGATATCTTCTCCCATTTGCGCCATGGCCTCGCGAATGGCGATTTTGAAAACATCGACAAGAGGTGCCCTGTTTTCAAGGAATTTCTCTTTCGTGCTAATGTCGATGGAAATCATTTTTTATTTCTCCAATAGGTAAGGGTGATTCTGTCCTGCTTGACCCGGCAGACTCATGGTATCATTTTTTATCGATCACCAGCCAATTTCCATGAGCAGAAATTGACAATGCACTGATTTTTCTTAACGTACCAGCCATCGCTTGCAAGAATTCTCTACCCATGGGTTCATGGCCATAAATCTTCAAACGACTGGAAGGGTGTGTTTCGTAAGTCAGAGACAATACTTCAACAATCACTTCAGGCAACACTTCAGGCAATCTGGTCGCATCATACTCGACACCAGAATTATACCAAGGCGCAGGTCGCACATCCAACAATTTCAACCATGCATCATTGGCATCATGACGATTCGGCGCGGCATACATCACAGTTAAAATCAAATCCGCCACACAACTGTCCTGATCTTTTGGAACCGAATAGATAAATTCATACGGACTGGATTTCTTTTGTACAAACTGTTCGGCTTTCAGCAATGATCCCTCGTAATCACTGGCAGGAATGACACCCATTTGACGATCAAGAAACTCCCTCCATTCCCGTTGCGTACATTCAAGAATGCCCGCATCAAATTTGATAATCGTATGCACAACACTCTCCGAAAAACACAAATGCAAGAAATCTGCCAATCAATGATGGCAAAAATTATATACAAATCTCAAAAAAGATCAAGTGAAAAACCAACCCCTTCCGCCAAGACTCCCCAACCAGTCCCGAACCCAACGCAAGATTAACGTTTTTCAGATTGTGTTCGCGGGCGCCGCGAATGATGATGTGGGTATCGGACATCACAAAGCACCTTTCGGGAGAGGGTCAAGCCAATGGATCACCATAACATGCCCCATTACATGGCGGAACTGGTTTTGGAGGACAAGGAGACTCTGGTGGTGGGGGGGGGCCGGGTGGCGCGGCGCAAAATCGAAGGATTGCTGGCCAGCGGGGCGCGGGTGACGGTGGTGGCGCCGGCTTTGGATCCGGTGGTGAGCGAATGGGTACTCGGGGGAAGGATCACCCACTGGTCGTCTCTTTTCGCAGAATCGATGCTGGATCGACCACCCAGACCATGGCTGGTCTTCGCGGCCACGGATTTGGCGGAGCGCAACCGGGAGGTGGCCCGACTGTGCGCCCAACGGGGTCTGTGGTGCAATTCGGCGGACGATCCGGGCAGCAGCGGATTATTGGTGCCGGCGGTGGTGCGCCGGGGGGAGGTGGTGGTGGCGGTGGGCAGCGGGGGGCGCAGTCCGGCTTTGTCCCGGGTGTTGAAGGAGCGCATCGACGCTTGGCTGGAACCCGGCTGGAGTGAGTTGGCCGAGGTGTTCGGTCGCTGGCGCCCCCGGGTGGTGGAACGGATTCCCGATGCGGAAGCAAGGCAGGCGTTCTGGCGGATCACGGCCCTGGAGGCGGCACAGTCCGAAGCGGAGCCTTTGACCGGGGAGGCGGAATCCTGGCTGGCCAGACGTTTGGAGGGTCTGAAATGAGGTCGCAGCTTTTTTTCGGTTCGGATCTATTTTTCTCTCAAGAGAAAGCGGCGCATGTTCGATAAATTGATCAGGGAATGTTTTCATTGACCGCAACGGTCAACGGGTGGGCCACCCCTTACAGCCCTCCCCGCCGAAGGAGGCGCATGATAATGATGATGATCGATTCAAACCGTGACGAAATCCTGGATGGAATCCTGGCCCGTTTGCAGGGCATATGGGCCTCCCCCATCGCGACGGAACGCTTCGAGTTCGAACTGAAGCGGTTGGAGCGGATCATCGGGGAACACCGCCGCCAAGAGCCGATCCGGGCCTTCTACCTGCTTGGCCTGATCGCCACGTTGCAAGAAAAGTCCGATGTGATGCGGGGACATTTCAAGAATGCCCTATGGCACAGCGGCAACGATCCGGATGTACGGCACGGATACGGGGCCTGTCTGGCGCGCCTGGGTCTGTTTTTCGAGGCCCGGGAACAATACCGGCTCTTGTACGAAGACAATCCCGACGATCTGGATCTGTTGGCCGAGTTGATCGTCACCACCCTGGCCACGGGACGCATTCAAGAAGGGGTGCGCTGGATGGGGGAGTGGAGCCGCATCAACCCGACCCGCCCCATCGAAGAGGCGGACTCCATCGCCAAAAGCGGCGCCCTGCTGGAACGTTTCGGCGTGTCGGACGATGACCTGGAACGGCTGCAACGGCTGGCCCTGGGCATCCTGGAACGGGAACGCAAGGATGTGAAGACCATCAATTTCACCGGCATTCCGCCGGATGACCCCTGCTGGATCCAAGCCGATGTGGTGGTGGACGACACCGAAGAGGGTGTCGAACTGTTGAATCACAAATTGGCCGACGTGTGCAAAATCTCCGCACCTCCCCGTCTGGCGGAACTGGTGGTGTTCAACTACAGCAGTGGCGATGCCAAATCATCCACCGGCGCCTCCTGACAGGCCCGATACGTGAAGCCTAGTCCGCCGTTCTGGAACCCCCGTGATCGCCGCTCTTGCCTGTCTGTGCTCGGTCTGGTCGCAACCTGGGGATTCGTCCCCGGGTGTGTGGCCGCAGAAAGCGTCCAGACCGATCCGCCCCTTCCCTATTCCATCCGCAGCGAACTGGGTTTCCGCGACTCGTTGGATTTCCATACCCGGATTCTGACCCTTGCGGGGGAAGCCCGTACCGGTCTGGGACAGTTTTCCCTGCTGGCGGGCAACGAATCCGGGGAGTCCATGAACTTCAGTCCGAGAATTCTGCCTGCCGCGGACCGGGGCCATCTGCTTTTCGGCAACACCCTGCGCACCCCCGCGGAACCCTGGGACTCCTGGCGTTATCGTGTCGCCTGGGGCAGCAGTGGCCGATTGGCCTCCGGCGTGGTGGAAGGGGGATTGGCCATCGGCACCTCCCACGGGGCCACGGATCACCCCATCGGTCGGGACAGCCGGCAGAACGACTCCCTGGAATACGGTGGTCGCCTCAACTGGCAACACGGGGATCTGAAGCTGGGAGGATCCTTCAAGACCAACGACATCGACGCCGAAACCGGCTTTACCGGCTATCGGACCCGGATCCACCGCCATGACAATCAAGGCACCCTGACCCTGCTCCTCCCTTTCGCCCCCGGTTGGGCAGTGGATGGACGCACCACCTTCACGGGCAAGGAGCAGGTTCTGGCCTTCATCCCCGGCGCCTTTCCGGCGCGCCGCCTGGTGGCGGAACGGTGGACCTGGCAGGGAGGAATCCGACGGGGTGACATTCTGGGATTTTCCGCCATCACCACGGGATTGATGCTCAACCGGGGGGAGGAGAGCGGCAGCATCATCGCCCGTCAGCTCGATGATGTGACGGACAACCTCGGATTTTATCTCCACCTGGAAACGGGGCCGGGACAAAGTTGGCAATTTTCGATGGAGCGTGTCGGAGGCGAGGGGCGGGAGAGTTACCTGACCCGCAACAACGACCTCACCGAAACCGGCCAACGCACGGATCTGCGTCTGGGCATGCAACGGGACGGCCACACTCTGGAGCTGCGCCATGGCCGGGTGCGGGCCACCGCCGCCATCGCCGACGCGGGCAGTTGGGAACCATTGCTGGCCGCCTTTCCCAATCGCCATTCCCCCACCGCCAGCCACTGGCGGGAAAATCAATGGGAACTGCGGGGTGAATATGCCCTCAACCCCGCCTGGAGCCTCGTGGTAAGCGGCAAACGCAACGCCATCCGCGTGGATCAGCACGGTCTGATCCAGGACATGGATGAACAGGAAGCCTCCCTGGGGGTGAAGGTATCGTTTTGAGTCGGATCCCCACCTGACCCATCCTCAAGAAACCACCCCAATTCCACCAAAACAAACAGTCGGGAAGAGGATCCAGGCCACGAAGGCCGGAATCATTCCCGACTGTCACAATGTGACGGATCCAGCCTCTTTCCGGTCCCCGCAAACCGCCGGGACAAAAGAACAGAGGGGAAAATTCAACCGAAGGCGCTGACCGGCAGAATGATGTTGGCGGCCACGCAGCAGAGGCCCACCACGAAGAACATGATGCGATCCAATACAAAGGCCATGGCCTTGTCATCCTTTTTGACGAAAATATAATTCGAGATCAAGGAGAGGGCGATGGTCAGAAAGATGGTGGCCATGCCGAAGCCCGCCACATAGTCCACCAGCCCGAAGGAGCCGGAGGGGGGCAGGATGGAGTTGGCCACATACGAGTTGGCCACCGCGCCGAAGAAGGCCGCCGATGGCAGGGAAAAACGCGGTCCCACATCCGACGGCTTGACGAAAAAGTTGGAAAGCGCCAACGCCAGGGCCGCGAACAAGGAGATGAAGATCTTGGCATAGACCCCCATGCCGCTGCGCTGGATTTCGATCCCGACCACATACTGGGTAAAGGTTTTCTTATCGGTATCCCCCTTGCGCGGATCCCCATAGGAGGACTTGTAGGTATGGGGTTTGGAGGTATTGCTGTTCTTGATCAGATTGAAACCCGGAATCTTCACCCGGGAACTGATGTTGGAAGTCGGGTCCGCCACATAACGCAGTTTGGTCCCGTCCCGGGCGCCGTCTTCGATGAAGATGTTGAGCATGTGGTTTTCGATCGGCACCCGCATGGTATCGAAAAATTTCAAAAATTTCGCGGAAACCCGGAATTTCTGATAGTGGGTCTGATCACTGCCGTGATACTCCTCCAGCAGATCCTTCTTGACGATGGTGCCATCCACGATGACGAACTTGCTGCCCGGATCGATCTCTTTGGGTCCGTTCCAACTGAACCAGAGATAAAAATTGGCACTCCAGGAGGAGTCCTTGATCGACAGACTGTCGATGCTGTCCACATACGAGCCAATCTTGACCTTCACATAATCCCCTTGTTCCGGCAAAGGATCCGGAGGGGTATGTCCGGGTTCCACCTTGGTGGGATCCATGCGCGTCAGATGGTGGGAACTCGCGTCGTTCTTGTTGACGGACAGCACCGATGCACTCAGATGAATCACGTAGGCATAGACCGCCAACGTGATGATCGCCACCAGCAAGACGAGGCTCTTCTTGCCCGACTCCAGTGCAGCCCAAGTCTGAAAAAACATGCCATTTTCTCCTTTTCGATTCAATGGTTGCCGGTCCAACCGGACTTCCGGCAACCCCGCGGATGGTTTTTTATTCGGCGAAATAGATTCCAAAGGCAGTCATGAGTCCATAGACAATCACGGAGACAAAATTGGCGCCGATGCTAAGTTTGCGATTCCACATTTTGGCTTGATCCTTCTGACCTTCCGAAATCATTCTTTGCACGACGATGTTGGAGAAAATCATCGTCACCACAAAGGCGTAGGCCAGCAGGAAGTAGTAATCGGCAAACATCGTATAGCCCACCTTCGGGAAGGTGTTCTTCTGCGACATGTGATACACCAGAATACCCACCAAACCGGAAAGGGACGCATTGATCCGGGGGGCGAACTGATCCACAGGCACCCACAGGATCAACAGATTGATCCCCAGGATAATCAGCAAAGGCAGGAAGAAGGTGTAGAGGTAGGGTTGCAGGATGCGCTTGATGTCAATTTCAAGATTGACCGTCGAATAGTAGACCGGGCTTTTGTACCCCTTGAACAAACGGTAATCCGGATTCCCGAAGGTGGAGGCATAACGAAACAGATTGGAGAAGACTTCACGCCCTTGATAGTCCCACTCCTGTGGTTTGATATCCTTGATGGGCGTATCATCCATATGGCGCGAGTCCGGCACCAGCATGAGATGGGTTGAATTCTTGTTCATATGGCCGATACTCAAACGCAACGTCTGAGAATCAAAAGGAAAAGCGGCCAGATTGAACGGCGTGTTGAGGGTCAGGCGTTTGTTGTAGGAGCGAAATTTGGTCGCATGGGACAGATCCTCCATGAACAGGACGGATTTTTCATTGGAGGCGTTGATGGAAACAATTTTTTCAATATCCTGCACCGCCAATTGACTGGAGGTCCACTTGAACCACATGAACAGGTCCACATTCCACATCATATCCTTGATGTTGACATCGGTGATTCTGACGATATCCACCCCGACAAACACCACATCGACCAGATGATAGGGGACACGATCAAAAATCGCGACATAGCCTTTATGTATCCGCTCATCCAACTCCTTGAGGACATACTCCTCCCGGGGCTTGACAAGTTGCAAAGGCGCCACCTTGTAGCGGCCCTTCTCGATTTTTGAGACATAAATATCACGGGGGACACTGCGATTGCCTGTCACGCCTGCTTTCGCATCGGAGGTCGCATGCGGCATGGGTTTGTCAGCCAGCTTGGATCCCGCCGCCTCTCCTGTTTCCTGGGCTCCTTCCGGGCGCTTGCTGGTTTTTGCCAGGTACTGGTCAACATACTCCTTTGTTTTGTCATGCTTGTTCTTGAAATAAAGCATGCCGGTAACGCCGTTGATGGCATCCTGCCAATCAATATTGCTCAGAAATTCCCGAACGCTGGCACGACTGACCGCCTTCCCGGAATCCGGCTTTTCCAACCCTTCGATGGTTTTGGAAAGCAACAGGAGCGAGTCCCAGGTCATGGCCGCCGCGAACGTGGGTTTCTTGTGATATTTCTTCTCGTAATCCCTGGCGAACATCGAAGCGCTTTCGTTGGCGATGTCCCACAAAAAGGGCGAGGTCACATACACGCCATCCGTGTATTCTTCCGACATTTCGAGGAATTTGTCATTGGTCCAGTTGGCTGTCGCCACCACCGGCTGCTTGATGCCCTGCTCACGCAACTGCGGCAGGACCACCAACCCGGTCTCGGAACGGGCCAGCACGACCACCGCGCCAAATTGTTTATTCATGGCGGCATCGGACAAATTCTTGGCTGCCCAATCCTTGTCACTCAACTCCCGTTCGGCAGGAACGATTTTGGTGACGGTCAAGTTGATGTGGGCCGCTTTGTCCATAAAGGCCTTTTTCAGATTCAATCCCATGTGACCCGTATTGTGGACCAACAGGATGTTATCTTTTTTCAGGACTTCCTTGGTATAGACCGCCAGAAAAGCCCCCTGTTCCTCTTCCGTCACATTCAGGGCGAATGCCGACTGATTGGCCTCCAACAGCTCTTCACCCGTCACATAGGGGGAAAGAAAAGGGATCTTGGCGGCGTTGAAGACTTTCGCGGTCGCCAAGGCCGTGGCCGGATAGTAGTGCCCCATGACGGCAAGCAGGGCCTCATCCTTGACCAACTCATTGGCAACGGCTGTGGCCTTTTCAGGATCATCGAAATCATCCCGGACCAACAGTTCCAGTTTGTCGCCATCCCGCCCAGAAGATTGATTGTATTGCTCCACAAACAACTCCGCCGCACGCTGGATCGGAATCCCTTTTTCCGCGCTGTGACCAGTCAACGGGGCCAACACACCAATCTTGAACGTCTTGGCCATTGCGGTGCCGCCGGGAAACATCACCACCACCATGACCAATGGCAGCAACCATTTCAACAATTTATTCATTTTTGCCCCATTCCTGATGGTTTAAAGACCAGATTGACTGACAACGATCCTGAAAGATGACACGCCAAAGAGCAGCAACAACGGAGCTGGTCGGCATGACAAACATTCCATGCCGACTATTGGACGCGGAGAATATCAAAAAGCACCCTCTCCTGTAAAAGGAGAAAACCGCTTGAACGCAACGGATCCGTGTGACCGTGACAACAACGCATCCAGGGGGAAAAAAACAGAATCAACGGGCCATGGTGAAATAAAAGGTGCTGCCCTTTCCCACTTCGGACTCCACCCAGACCTCTCCTCCGTGACGCTCGGCGATCCGTTTGCAGATGGCCAAGCCGATACCGGTACCCGGATGGGTACTTCGGGTATGCAGCCTTTGGAAGATCACGAAAATACGCTCCTGATGACGCTCCTCGATGCCGATGCCGTTGTCCCGCACCGAAAAACGCCAGAAGGATTCCAACGCCTCCACCCCGATATGCACCCGAGGCGCCTCTTCGCCGTGAAACTTGAGGGCATTGGCAATCAGGTTTTGGAACATGCGCACCAACAGGAACGAATCCCCCAACAATTCGGGCAAGGGCTCCCGGGTGATCACCGCGCCGGACTGGGTGATGGACGTAGCCAGATTGCGCAACACCTGATCCACCACCCGTTCCACCGAGATCAGCGTCAGGGGGGCGCCGTGGGTGTTGACCCGGGAAAAACTCAACAAGGCTTCGATCAACTCCTGCATGTGGCGGGTGCCATCGACCATGTAATCGATGAACTGATCGGCTTTTTCGTCCAACTGGCCCCGATAGCGCCGGGAAAGCAGTTGCGCGAAGCCGCTCACCTGCCGCAACGGCTCTTGTAGATCGTGGGAAGCCACATGGGCGAACTGCTGCAAATCCCGGTTGGAACGCTCCAGTTCCAAGGTGCGCTCCGCCACCCGTTTTTCCAGAAAGACGTTGAGCTGCCGTAATTCCTCTTCCATGCGCTTGCGCTCGGTGATCTCCGTGGCAATGGCGCACACCGCCGTGGTCAGGCCCCGAGGATCGATCAGAGGGAATTTCACCACGATGTAGGTGCGCACCCCATCGGGATGGATCCAGTTCTCCTCCACTTCGCAAGGCCCCTCCCCCAGAGCCTGGGCGTCGCTGACACGGGCGCGCTCCGCCATTTCCACCGGAAAGAGATCCTCGTCCATCCGCCCCAGACACGCCGCCTCCCGCACCCCGAACAACTCTTCAAAACGCCGGTTGATCAGCAGATACCGACCCCGGGGATCCTTGAGGGTGATCACGGTGCGGGAGTGGTCCAAAATCCCCTGCAAACGGCTCTGACTGGCGGTGAGGGACTCCATGGCCCAGCGCAACGCCTGTTCGGCGTGATGGCGTTCGGTCACGTCCCGGAAGATCCCCTGGATCACCCGCCGTCCCCCCAGACGGATCACCCCGGCATTGATCTCCACCGGAATCCGTTCCCCGATACGGTTCACCACCTGGACATTGGCGACAAAACCGCCGCCGCTTTCCACCTGACTGCGGAAAGTCTCCTGATAGCGCGCCCGATCCTCGGGGGGATGCAGCCGGCTTTGGTGCATGCCGACGATCTCGGCCATCGGCATTTTCAACAGAGTTTCCGCCTGTCGGTTGGCATCGAGGATCAGACCGGTGTCCGCGTCGGCCACGATGATGGCATCCCGGGCCGACTCCATCAGCAGACGGAACTTCTCTTCGGAACGGGTAAGCCGTTCCGCGGCGCGCCGGGCCTCGGTCACATCCCGGGCCAGCAGCAGATGTCCCACCGGACGCCGCTCCCGATCCAGAATCAAGGAGACACGCACCTCCAGAATCCGTCCCCCATGGGCCAAGGGATCATGGGACTCGAACTGTTCGTGACCCACCCGGCCCACCCGGGTCAAACCGGCCTCCAGTTGTTCCCGGCTCACCCCCAGACGGTCATGGAGATCCCACACCCGACGGCCCACCACCTCATCCACCCGCAAGTGGAACAACCGTTCCGCCGCCGGATTGAAAATCCGTACCACCAGCGCCTCATCCGTGGCCACGATCGCCAGATCCGACGCCGTGAACACCAAATTTTCCAGCATGGTGGCCTGTTCCTGGAACGCATTCTGGCTGTGTCGCCGCGCCTGCTCCGCAATCCGCAAACGACCGCTCATGCGCCACGCCAGCCAACCCCCGATGCCGAACAGGCCCGCAATCAGTCCCAAACCCACCCAGGTCACCCAGCGCAACTGCTGATCGGCCTGCTGGCGCAGTTCGATGGCCTTGTTATTGGCAAAAAACAAAATCGTGTCGCTGGTTTCAACCATCCGCTGAAATCGTCTGTCAGTTTCCAAACGCATGACTTGGAGAGCCGTCTCCACCCCCCGATCCCGCCGGGCCACCAGGATGTCGCGATTCAACGCGATCCAGCCCGTCAAGGCCTCCCCGAAAGCCCGCACCTGGGCCGGATCCCCCAGATAACGCTCCTGAACCTGATGCCAATCCTCCCGCGCCTTCTGCTCCTGCCCTTCCAGACGCGTGGAGAGCCGCTCCCAATCCATCTCCTGCTCCTGCAACGACTCCATCACCCCCAGACGCATGGCCGCCGCCTGCTCCCGAACCCGCAAGACAGCATTGGAAACGGCGAAAGGATGATGATGGATCTGCTCCGTCAATCCCGACAACCGCTGCATGCGATCCAACACCAACCCGCCGACACCGATCACCCCGACAACAAACACCACCAATCCCATCGCGGCACGCCTGGCGTTGATTTCCATATCCGTTCAGACTCTCCCCTCCGATTCCGTCACGCCGAGCCGTTCGGCCAGTTTCTCCAGCGCCTTGAGGGCACCTTCAAAGTCATACCGGTCCATGCACTCCCCGACGGCAGGCAACCACTCCCGACACTCCCCGTTCCCGGCACTCAACACCGTTTCCAACCCCTTCAGACAACGCTCCGCATCCAGATCGTTGTGACTCAACCGTTCCCGCAACGCCTCGATCCACTCCGGAATCGTCCCCTCCGGCCCCTCGGCCCCCGCTGACAAGGGATCGACAGATTCCGTCTCCGGCTCCAGCACCTCGGGCAAGGCAGCCACAGACCGGCACAACCGTGCGCAAGCCGCCTCGAAATAACCCAACGCCTCTTCCGAGGGGATCTCCCCGGCATGGATGGTCTCTTCCATCTCCCCCGCCAGCCCCCGGATCAAACGCGCTCCCAGATTGCCGGCCATACCCTTGACGCCATGCAGCAACGCCCCGGCCTCCACCAACGCGGCAGGCCCGGATCCGGCCAGCAGGGTGCGCAACTGCGTGGTGACATCCCCATGGTCCCGGCAAAACGATTCCAGCAGCCGACGCAATACCAGACGCTTGCCCCCCAGACGTTCCAAAGCCTCCTCCAGATCCACCCCCTCCACCCCATCGGGGGGAAAGGGATCGACTCCGACCGGTGCCGCCATACCCGAAGTCGCCACCTCCCCGGCAAAAACCGGTCCGGTCCGGGGGGAGAGCCACCGGGCCAACACCACACCCAACGCCCGACGCTCGATAGGCTTGGCGAGATAATCGTTCATCCCCGCATCCAGGCAACGCTCCCGGTCTCCGGGCATGGCCTGGGCGGTCATGGCCACAATCGGCAACGTGGCGCAATCAGGCATCGAACGGATGCGACGGGTGGCGGTCAAACCATCCATCACCGGCATCTGCAGATCCATCAACACCCCGTCGAACGCCTCCCGCGCCACCCGCTCCACCGCTTCCACCCCGTTGCCGGCGATCTCCACCTTCAGGCCAAAATCCGCCAGGATCTCCCGGGCCACCATCTGGTTGAGCAGGTTGTCCTCCACCAAAAGCAAACGGACTCCGGCAAAAAAAGGATCGCACACCCGCTCCCCACCGGAGGACTCCAGCACCGGTCCGTCCTGGGAGTTGCAGGCCTCTTCCTCCCCGACACGCCCACTCCCCAACAGCTCGACTTGCAAAGACTTCGGCAGAATCGGCCTGTCCAGCCACGCATCCACCTCCACCGGTTTCCGCTCCTCCTCCGGATCCAGCGGCACAGGCGCCACAATCCGCACCCCGGAAAACACCCCCCGCAACGCCCCGCACACCCGAATCCGCTCCCCCTGCTCCACATCCAGAATCACCCGGGCGCACGGCTGACTGCCAAACGACTCCAGCGCCGCTTCCGACGTGGCGAACACCCGCACCGCCATGCCCAGTTCCGTGGTCATCCGGGCCAGGAACCGTCGAGCGGTCATGCGTTCGGAGAGAATCAACACCTCCACATCCGTCAACGCCGCCCCCCTGTGACCCCATTCCCCCACCGCCGGATCACGGGCCAACGACAATTCGCAAATGAACTCGCTGCCCACCCCCGGGGCGCTCACCACCCGAATGCCTCCCCCCATCCGTTCCACCAGCCGCTTGCTGATGGCCAACCCCAGACCGGTCCCGCCGTATTGACGGGTGATGGAACCATCCGCCTGGGAAAAGGGCCGAAACAGACGGGCACACTGCTCCTGGGTCATGCCGATGCCGGTATCCCGCACGGAAAAACGCATCTGAACCGCCGTGCGCTCCTCCCGGACCACCGACACCCCCAGAATCACCTCGCCGCCCCGATGGGTAAACTTGACCGCATTGCCCAACAGGTTGATCAGAATCTGGGCCAGCCGCAGCGGATCCCCCCGCAATCCCGCCGGAAAGGCGAACGGGCGATCCAGCCACCATTCCAGCCGCTTTTCCATCATGGAGACGTTAATCAGATCGATCACCCGCTGCAGCACATCGTCCACCGACAAGGGAATGGCGTCCAGGGTCAAACCACCCGCCTCGATCCGGGAGTAGTCGAGAATATCGTTGATGATCCCCAACAACTGCCGGGAGGCCCCTTCCATCCGGACCAGATAGTCCCGCTGTTTGGCATCCAGCGCGGTCTGACGCACCAGATCCCCCAATCCGATGATGGCGTTCAAGGGGGTACGGATCTCATGGCTCATGCGGGCCAGAAACTCCCCTTTCACCCGATCCCGCTCCAACTGTTCGCTTTGCTGCCGGATCCGCTCTCGGGAAAGACGCAGATCCTCCACCATGACATTGAAACTCTCCGCCAGAAAAACAAATTCCCGCACCCATCCCAGATCGATGGAGGTATCCAGCGATCCGGCCCCCACATCCCGGACCGCCCCCGACAGCTTGACCAGTGGATCGAAGACAATCCGTTTCAAAGCGGCTTGCACCAGCAGCAACACCAGCAGGGCGCTCACCAGCATCACCGCCGCCACGGCCCACCCCATGGGACGGGCCGTGGCGGCAAACTCCTCGGCCCGGGTCACCGCGAACAGACGCAATCCCTGGGGCAAACGAATGCCCATCACCAAAGCCTCCCCCCCGGACCACTCCACCCGCAGCGGTTCCACCCCCGGCTCCTCCTCCTGCGATCCCGCCGCCAGCCGGGTCCAAAGCGCCGGAGCGAGCAGACCAAAAGGCAAATCCGCCCAACCGGGGGCGAACACCACCTCTCCCGTCTCGTTGGTGACCAACAGGAATCCCCCCGCGCCAATCCGGGTCGAATGGATCCGGTCGTGCAGAAAATCGGGCCGCGTGGTGATGGCCACTCCTCCCCGCCAGGTTTCCGGCTCGGTGGGATCCTGGCTCGCGCCGCGCCCAAACACCTTCCGGGCCACCAGAAAGGCCCATTCCCCGTTATCCGGATTGCGGAACAACTCCATGAACACAGACTGCCGATTGACCGCCGCAAACCGGTTGAACCAGGGGGTATTGCCTTCATGTTCCGCCCGGTTGGGCAGACCGACCACCGCGTGGCGGGCCTCTTCGGTACCATCGGGCAACAACACGCGCATTTCGTAATAATCGGGATAAACCTTGGCGTAACTGGCGAACAGATTGAGCAAAGGCAGTTGCAAAATGCCGTAGCGGCTTTCTTCATCTTCGGTGGCGAGATAGTCTTTCAACAACGGATTGCCGGCGAACAACGCCACATTGGCCCCGACCGTGGCCAAACGGGCCGACACCTCCCCACGGGTATCGCGCAACAGTTGTCGCACCGTATTGAAGGCGTGCTGGGTGGCGGTACGGGTCACCTGTTCTGCGGCGATCCACCCCACGGTCAGCAACGGTACGCTCACCAGGGGCAGCAACACCAGAATCAGATAACTGCGCAGGGCCAACCCGTTCGGAAACAAACGTCTCCACAGGAGGACCATTCTTTACCTTTTTTCCCTTTGTTCTTTGACCTAAAAGGTCAAACCTTCAATTGAGCAAAGCCCGCAGGATCTCCTTGTAGCGCCGGTCGATCCGGGGAGGAGGCTTGGCGACGAACTCGGAACGGGTCAACACCGTCTCTGGAGGATAAATCACCGGATTGTTCCGGTGTTCGGGGCGCAACAACGGTTCGGCCTCCTGGTTGACGGTGGCAAAATGCAGATGCTGCGCCAACTGGGCCGCGTGGGCCGGTTCGTGGAGAAACTGAATCAAGGCGTAGGCGTCAGACTTGCGGGTCGAACCCGCCGCCACCACCAAACAATCCACCCACAAGACACTGCCTTCCTCCGGCACGATGAATCCGATGCGATCATCCAGATCCTTCAGAGTCAAAGCGTCGCCGTTGAACACCGAAGCCAGCCACGCCTCGCCGGTCACCAACGCCGACTTGCTGTCAAACGATGGATAACCATAGGCACGCACGAAAGGTTTTTGCGCCATCAGCATGCGCCTAGCCTCCTCGATGGCCGACTCCTCGTAATGATTCCAGGAGTGTCCCATGGCCTTCATGGCCATGCCCATCAAATCCACGGACTCTTTTTCCAAGATGATGCGCTTACGAAAGCGTTCCTCGGGCTGCATCAACCCTTTCCAGGTGGTGGGGGGATCCGGAACCAGATCCTGCCGATAGGCGATGCCGAACGTGCCCCACAACACCGGCGCGGCAAACCCTCGCACACCGGGATACGAGTCGAGCCAACGGGACGGGACATGTTGCAGATGCCCGACCTCTGCGGGTCCAAGGGGCGCGAGCCAGTTTTTCTTCACATAACCTTGCACCCGCTCGCCACTGACCACGAACAGATCGAATCCCTTGCCCTGGGTACGGGCGAGGAGTTCGTCACGGGTCTCGTCGGTTTCAAACTCCACGGTGCGCAGATGGATGCCGGTCTGCTCCTCAAAACGCCGCGCCAGGGATGGATCCATGTAATTGGGCCAGTTGAGCAACACCAGTTCCCGTTTCTCCCCGGCGGACGACAGGCCCATCGATCCGGCCACCACCAGACACAGCAGCCCCACCATCCCGATCCATCGAACCCGCGCTCCCATGCCAGAACGTTTCATTTCCCCCTCCCCATCGGACAGCGAACCGAACGACCGATCCCTCACGGTCCCGTGGCGCAACACCGATAAAGCCGTTTGCCGCCTTGCCTGCATTCGTGATACCCTAACAAAAGGGTTGCAAACCCGTCAATCGGTATCCACGACAGCGTGCATTTCTTGAGAAAATACGGCGAAAAAACGAATGAAGGCCCATCCACCGACCACCAACCGGTCGCAATACGATACCACCTTCAAGGATCTGTTCGAGCAGCCGCCCCAGCACCTGTTGCACCTTTTGATCGGTCGCCGGGCCGTGGGCCAACTGCCGGTGGAGTTCGCCTCCACGCAAAAACGCATTCCGGACTGCCTGTTTCTGCTGGAAGACCAGGCGCTGTTCCACCTGGAATTGCAGGGCAACCCGGAACCGATGGAATGGCGCATGTTGATCTACCGCGCCTTGATCCGGCAAAGATATCCGGAGAGTCCATTGTTCCAGAAGGTGCTTTATGTCGGCGAGAAAAAATGGCGCACCCGGGGTGTCATCGATGAACCGGATTTGTCGTTTCGTTTTGAGGTGGTGGATATTCGCGACATCGACTGTCGTGAACTGCTGGCCAGTCCGACGTTGGAGGAGAATATACTGGCGGTCTTGTGTCGCATGGATCAACCCCGCCGCACAATCCGCAAAATTTTGTTGCGCATCAGCGAACGGCCACCCAAGGCCCGCTCCGACGCCCTGACACGATTGTTGCTGCTCTCCCGACTGCGCAAACTGGAACACACCATTCAAACGGAGGCTACCGAGATGGCACTGACATTCAATGTGATGGAAAATGAAGTCCTGGGTCCCATGCTCCTGAAAGAACAACGACGACAAAACCAGAAAGCGCGTCAGGAAGGACGCCAAGAAGGACGCCAAGAAGGGCTCCAAAAAGGGCTCCAAGAAGGACGCCAAGAAGGGCTCCAAAAAGGGCTCCAAGAAGGACGCCACACAGGACTCAAAGAAGGGCTCCAAGAAGGACGCCGAGAAGCGGCGGTATCGATTCTGTTGCGCCAGATGAGGCGACGTTATGGTCTGGTGCCGGAGTGGGCGGCGCAACAGGTCGAACAGGCGGATCTGGAGCGTCTGCACGACTGGAGCGAACGCATTCTGGATGCCGAATCCCTGGAAGTATTGCTGACCAAATGACGGGTTGAAACCCGCGCCCTTGTCTTCGGATGGAATGGAAACGATGAAAAAATACAATCCCCAAGCAGTGGAAGCCAAATGGCAACGGATCTGGGAGGAAGAGCAGAGCTTCCGGGCTGACGAAAACGGAAGCGGTGAAAAATTCTACCTTCTGGTGATGTTTCCCTACCCTTCGGGGCGGATCCATATGGGGCATGTGCGCAACTACGCCATCGGCGACGCCATCGCCCGTCAGAAGCGGCTGCTGGGACACGCCGTGCTGCAACCCATGGGGTGGGACGCCTTCGGCATGCCGGCGGAAAATGCCGCCATCTCTCAAAAGAAACATCCCCAATCCTGGACCTACGACAACATCGCCGCCATGCGGCGGGAACTCAAGTCCATGGGACTAGCCTACGACTGGACGCGGGAGTTTGCCACCTGCGATCCGGATTACGCCCACTGGGAGCAGATGCTGTTTCTCAAGCTGTACGAAAAGGGACTCATCTACCGCAAGCAGTCCCTGGTCAACTGGGATCCGGTGGATCATACCGTGCTGGCCAACGAGCAGGTCATCGACGGCAAGGGATGGCGCAGCGGCGCAACGGTGCAACGCAAAGAGCTGTCCCAATGGTTTCTCAAGATCACCCACTACGCGGATGAACTGCTGGCTGGAATCGACACCCTCACGGGCTGGCCGGATACGGTGCGCACCATGCAGACCCACTGGATCGGCAAAAGCCACGGGGTGGAGTTCGCGTTCGCCATCGAGGGGGAAAGCGCCACCCTGCCGGTCTACACCACCCGCCCCGACACCATCATGGGGGTGACGTTTTGTTCCATCGCCCCGGAGCATCCCCTGGCCACCCAGGTGGCGGCCCGGGATCCGGCGGCCGAGGCCTTCATCCGGGAATGCCAACAGAGCGGCACCAGCGAAGAGACCCTGGAACGGCTGGAAAAAAAAGGATATCCCACCGGTCTGCTGGCCATCCATCCTCTGACCGGAGAGCAGATTCCCATCTTCATCGCCAACTTCGTGCTGATGAGCTACGGAACCGGCGCGGTGATGGCGGTACCGGCCCACGATCAACGGGATTTCGAGTTTGCCCGCTCCCATGGATTGCCCATCCGGGTGGTGATTCAGCCCGCCGGGACGACCCTTGATCCGGCCACCATGAACGAAGCCTACACCGGCCCCGGCATCCTGACCGCCTCCGGCCCCTTCAACGGTCTGGACAACGAAACCGCCAAAAAACAGGTGGCGGAACGTTTCGCCTCTCTGGGGATCGGTCAAGCCAAAATCCAGTACCGGTTGCGGGACTGGGGCATCTCCCGGCAACGTTACTGGGGCAATCCGATTCCCTTCATCCACTGTCCCCACTGCGGCGTGGTGCCGGTGCCGGTCCCGGATCTGCCGGTACGGCTGCCGGAGGATGTGCTGGAGTTGTTCGGTCAGCCGGGCAACCCTCTGGACCGCCATCCCACCTGGAAAACCGTCTCCTGCCCGGTGTGCCGGGAGCCGGCCCGACGGGAAACCGACACCATGGACACCTTCATGGAGTCGTCGTGGTATTTTCTGCGTTACTGCTCTCCGGATCTGAAAACCGCTCCCCTGGACCGGGAGCGGGTGGATCACTGGATGCCGGTGGATCAATATGTCGGCGGAGTGGAACACGCGGTCCTGCATCTTTTGTACGCGCGCTTCTTTCACAAGGCGCTGCGGGATGTGGATCAGGTGGGCTGCGACGAACCGTTCACCCGTCTGCTGACCCAGGGCATGGTGCGCAAGGATACCCACCGCTGCCCGCAACACGGCTGGCGCTATCCTTATGAAAGCACGGAACGAGACGGCAAACTGCTCTGCGCCGACTGCGGATCGCCCATCCAGGTGGGCCGCAACGAAAAGATGTCCAAAAGCAAACACAACGTGGTGGATCCCAACGAGATCATCCAGGGATACGGGGCGGATACCGCCCGCGTCTTCATGCTGTTCGCGGCCCCGCCGGAACAGGATCTGGAGTGGAGCGACACCGGAGTGGACGGGGCGTGGCGTTTTCTCAACCGGTTGTGGCGTCTGGTCCATCAGATCGTCGAACGGACTCCCGGCGCGGCGGCGGCTTGCTCCATGCCGGAGGCTCCCGCCTTGCGGACGCTGCGGGGCAAGACCCACGAAACCATCGACAAGCTGACCCGGGACATGACCCGCCATCAGTTCAACACCGCCATTTCGGCAGTCATGGAGCTGATCAACGCGGCCAGCGCCCATTTGAATCAGGCGCAAACCGAGGTGTTGAGCGGCGAGGAGGCGGCCACCCTGCGGGAGCTGGCGGAAACCGTGGTGGTGGTGATGAATCCCTTTGCCCCCCACATCACGGCGGAGTTGTGGCAAGAGGCGCTCGGCATGCCGGACCGGCTGCACGCGGCCCGCTGGCCCCAGGCCGATCCCGCGGCTTTGGTACGGGCGGAGCTGACGGTGGTGGTGCAGGTCAACGGCAAGCTCCGAGCGCGGATCACCGTGCCCGCCGACGCCCCGGCGGCCATGCAGGAGCAGATGGCCCTGAACGACGCCAACATTCAGCAGCATCTGGCGGACAAGAGCGTGGTCAAGATGGTGACCATTCCTGGCAAACTGGTCAACATCGTGGTCCGTTCGTAACATGACCCCCTTCCTCTTGACAATCCGGGAGCGCCCATGACCACCCATCGACTGATGACCCGTGCCGGCCTGAGCGGGGTGTTGCTGCTTTTGCTGGTCTCCGGCTGCGGCTATCGTTTTCCCGCCGACCGGATGTCCGACAACCAGGAACATGGCCGCTGGGGAAAGACGGTACTGACCGTCGAAGGGGTGCAAAAAGGGGTGCGAGCAGACGCGGTGCTGACCCGCCTGCTCGACGAAATCCTGGTGACCCGGATGGGTCCCTTCGCCACCGGACGTTCGGTGACGGATCCCCGACGTTTGCGGGTGCGTCTGAATGCGATCACCCGGGATCTGATCCTGGAGGACAGTTCCGGTCGCGCCAACCAGTATCGGGTGACCATCACCGCCCGTCCCGAACTGGAAGTGGATGGCAAGCCCCAGAAGCCGGGTTATCCTTTGGTCAAGGGAATGGCCACCTATTACGAACCCAGTTCCGGCACCGCCAGCCGCGCCGCCCGCATGCGCGCCGAAACCGAAGCCATGAACCAGCTCGCCGACTCCCTGGTGGCGGTGCTGGCAGAGGATTTCCAACCCCGCCAGGAGCCGAAGACCAAACCGAACGAATGACACCCATCCCGATCCGGGGCCGCATCACACGCCCCGGATCGGATCCTTCCCTGAAAAAAACGGGGTGTCGTAAAAATGGACAATCATTCACCCTGTTGCTTTCCCGGCAATGTGCCCACGCCATAATTCGCGGCATGACGACAAAGAACGCCACACACACCGCCCTTAACTCCGACTTAACAAAAAACACTCCAACATCGTTTCACACGGTTGACTTTGCCAGCCTGTAACATTATCTTCCCTTTCGTGTTCAGGCACAGAGTTCCACTTTTAAAAAAATCGGATGCTGTCAGAACTTTCTGACGTTCATGCCGGTTTGATCGTTTGACTCTGATTGCAAGCCATCAAAAGAAATCATGCCTGTATCACACGAGCGGATCATCCATCCCTCAGTACAACACAACCCTATCACCCATAAAAACCGTCAAGGAGATCCCAATTCATGAAAATGCTGCGCGCTGCAATGGTTCTTGGTGCCATGACCATGGCTTTGACTTTCGCCAGTGGATCGGCAATGGCCGGTGCCGATGATGTGGCATGGGTGTCGAAGTGCATTAAAGACAACAATCGTGAAGGCCAATCCGAAGCGACCGTGGCCATCTATTGTTCCTGCATGAACAATCAGATGTCGGAAGGCGAAACCCTCTCCATCACCGCGTGGGAGAAGTCGCATCCGAAAGAAATGGCCCAGTGCGAGAAGGAAGCGGGCTGGAAGTAAGCCAGTCGCATCCACCGATCCTGGTGGATGCGCGCCTGATGCATCAAAAAAAGGGGGAACCGGACATGCGGCTCCCCTTTTTTTTTGATTCGACTCCCATGCAATTTTTGTTTATTATTCACGCTCCATTGACCCACGGTCCGGAGAGACAACCATGAATAAAATCTTCCCTCTGCTGCTTGGCGCGCTCGTTCTGACCGCAGGCTGCACCCAATACGACACCCCTCCACTGCGCCACGATCAAGCGCGCTACGAAAACGAAGGTCGCGTGCGGGGTGACCAACCACGGCGGGATCGTGACACGCCTCCCCCCGAAGTGCGGGAAAACCGCGCCAATGATCGCGCCCAGTACAAACAGTGCGTCCGGGAAAACAAACGGGAGGGACAACCCCGCAGAACCGTGGAACTTTATTGCGAATGTGTGAGCGATAAAATGCCCGACAACGAAAGACGCTCCCTCAGCGCGTGGGAAAGCGCTCACCCCCATGTGGTGAGAGAGTGCGAAAAACGGGCGGGCTGGCGCTAAATTCCGGATGGTTGGCAGGGGGCGCAGGGCCGGATCAGACGCGCCCCCCGCCCTGCCGGATCCGGTCCCGCATCAATCCGCCACAGCCCCTCCCCGCTTCATGGTGTTTTAAAGCATTCCAGACGATTGCCAAGAGGTTCCATGTTCCTGCTCCGACTGCTTCTGCTGCTGGCCACAGCCTACCTGTTCTATCGACTGGTCCGGAGCCTGCTGCCCCGTCCCCGGTCGCAGGAGTTGCCCCGGGGAGGATCCGCCACCCCGTTGGTGCGTTGCGCCCAATGCGCCACCCTGATTCCCCCCGACTCCGCCATCACCCGGGGAGAACGTCTGTTCTGCTCGGAGACCTGCCGCATCGCCTCCTCCCGGTAGCCGTTCGCTTTGCATCCGGTTTCATCCCCACAAAAAAACCGTGCCTTCCTTGGGAAGACACGGTTTTTTTGTGGCCGATCACACAAACGGCGGTTACATCTCCCAGCGTCCATCCGAGCGACGGCAGGCGGTTTTCATCACGGTTTCGCGTCTGCCGTTGATCACCGAGGCGATCTCGGCCTGACGGCACTCCCGACCCTCGGACTGATAGACCGGTTGGGGGGTGACGGCGTATTCGGCGCGGGTATCGGGGTTGACCCAGGTGGTGGTCTGGCGGGACGGCACGGTCTCGAAGGCGTTGTTGAGTCTGGCCCGGTCGTTCTTGTCCATTTCGTTGCCGACGGTGTAGCCGATCACGCCACCGATGGCGGCACCGATCAGGGCGTTTTGTTCCTTGTTTTTGGAAGGACCAAGCAGACTGCCCGCCAATCCACCCCCCAGGGCGCCGATGCCGGCCCCCTGCTGCGCCCGGTTCTCCATGCATCCGGAGACCAGAGGCGTGATCACAAGCGCGGCCAGAAGGGAAACAGACCACGAACGAACGCAACGACGAAAGCCGTGCTTGACAGAACAAGAGCTGGTCATGGAAGATTCTCCAAACGATGAAATCGAGTCGGCACCTGAAGGGAAAGATCGTTTGATCTTGGGAATTATCGGAAATCATCCCGCAAACTCTTGCCAAAGTCAAACGAAATTTGTAAAAAACAGCAACGGTCGGTCAAGAGAAGCTCTTGAAATCCGAGACGAAATTGCATGACCCAATCAAAATAACTTGTCATGGACGATGACGGAATGTACATTCATCAAATTGTCACACATGAACATTATTTTGGTTGTGAACGGTTTCTCCCATTCACGCTCTGGCATGGCCCGCAAGCCGCACCACGGGGCGCACCTGTCTCAAGGTTGACCAAAAACCCATGAGCAACCGGCATCCCCTTCTTTTTACGTCGGATTCCGTCGCGGCCAACCACCACGACGCGCCCTGCGCCGAAGAACATGGCACCTGTCCGACCGCCGGCCCCTGGACCATTTTGATCGTGGACGACGACCAGGATGTCCACACCCTCACCCGCATGGTGTTGCGGGATCTGGTGTTCGCCGGCATGGGGGTGACCTTTCTGAGCGCCTATTCGGCGGCGGAAGCCATCCCGATACTCGCCGCCAACCCCGACATCGCCGTGATGCTCCTCGACGTGGTCATGGAGACCGATCAGGCCGGACTCGATCTGGTGCGTCAGGTACGCGATACCATGCACAACCGCTTCGTGCGCATCATTCTGCGCACCGGACAGGCGGGACAGGCGCCGGAACCCCGGGTCATCACCGAATACGACATCAACGACTACCGGGACAAAAGCGACCTCACCAGCCAAAAACTCATCACCGCCGTCACGGTGGCGCTGAGGGCTTGGCGGGATCTGAAAACCATCGAGCATCTGGTCACCAGCCTGCGCCGGGAACGGGAAAGTCTGGCCCGGGCGCAACGCATCGCCCATCTGGGCAACTGGGAGTGGGACATTCTCCAGGACCGGATGATCTGTTCGGAAGAGGCGCGACGCATCGCCGGACACTCGGAAGAGACCGACATCAACGGGGCGCTGGCGACCTTTCTGGCCATCACCCATCCCGAAGACCGGGACAAGGTGGAACAGGCCATCCGGAAAGCCTTGTCGGATCATCTGCCCTTCGAGTTCGATCACCGGGTGACCCGTCCCGATGGTCAGGTGCGCTGGATCCACGAAATGGGCGAAGTGGTGAAGGATCCCAATGGCAAGACCCTGCGGGTGGTGGGCACCATGCACGATCTCACCGAGCAACGGGAGGCGGAAACCCGTCTGAAGATCGCCGCCACGGTCTTTGAGGGCGCCATGGAAGAAGCGGAAGCCCGCATGCTGCTCACCACCAAGGTGTTTGAAAACGCCGTGGAAGGGGTGATGGTCACGGATCGCAAAGGGGTAATCCACTCCATCAATCCGGCCTTCTCGGTGATCACCGGCTACGAATCCGAAGAGGCGTTGGGGAAGACTCCGGGCATTCTGCGCTCCGGCATTCACGACGAGACCTTCTACTCCGCCATCTGGAACGACATTCTCGGGGAAGTCGGCGCCTGGCGGGGGGAAATCTGGAACCGGCGCAAAAACGGTGAAGCCCATCCGGTATGGGAGACCATCACCACGATCCGGGACCGCAACAACGCCATCATCCATTTTGTCGCGGTGTTTCAGGATCTGACCGCCATCAAGCGCAGCGAAGAGGCTTTGCTGTTCCGCACCTATCACGACAGTCTCACCGGACTGCCCAACCGGGCGCTGTTTCAAGACCGTCTGCGTCAGGCCATCGGACAGGCGGGACGCACCGACGACAAGGTGCTGGTGTTGATCTTCGACCTGGATCTGTTCAAGAACGTCAACAACAGCTTGGGCCACACCGTGGGAGACCGGATCCTCAAGGGGGTGGCCGACCGGTTGCGCCACTTCGTGCGGGAAGGGGATACGGTGAGCCGTCTGGGGGGGGACACCTTCGGTTTCATCCTGCGGGAGATCCGTTCCTCCCAGGATGTGGGGGTGGTGGTGCGCAAGCTGGCGGACGCCTTGTCCAAGCCGTTCTACGTGGACGACCAGGAACTGTTCGTCAGCGCCAGCATGGGGGTGACCCTGTATCCGGATGACGGAGAGGACGCGGATCTGCTGATCCGCAACGCCGACATGGCGGTCTCCCGGGCCAAACTGGCGGGTCGGGATACCTGTCACTACTACGCGCCGGCCATGGGCGCGGAGGCGGAACGCCGACTGCTGCTGGAACACGATCTGAGACAGGGACTGGAACGGGATGAATTTCTGCTGTTCTACCAGCCCAAGGTGGAACTGCGCACCGGTCGAATCACCGGCATGGAGGCGCTGGTGCGCTGGCGTCATCCCCGGGACGGGATGGTGTCGCCGGTGGAGTTCATCCCCGTGGCGGAAGAGAGTGGTCTGATTCTGCCCCTGGGGGCGCGGATCCTCAAAATGGCCTGCCTGCAAACCCGCAAATGGCACGACGCGGGCTTTGCCGAACTGAAGGTGGCGGTAAATCTCTCCATCCGGCAGTTCCGCCAGGCCGATCTGCTCAAGGAGGTGCAAACCGCCCTGGAAGAGAGCGGATTGCACCCGAACGCCCTGGAACTGGAAGTGACCGAAACCCTGATGATGGAAAATCTCGACGACATCGTCGCCATTCTGACCCGTCTGAAGGCCATGGGACCGAGCGTGGCGGTGGACGACTTCGGGGTGGGTCACTCCTCCTTGACCTATCTGAAAAAACTCCCCATCGATGTGTTGAAGATCGACCAATCGTTCGTGCGGGATCTGACCCTGGACTCCGACGATGCCGCCATTGTCACGGCAATTCTGGCACTGGGCCGCAGTCTGCGTCTGAAAGTGGTGGCGGAAGGGGTGGAAACCCCGGACCAGTTGGCTTTTCTGCGTCGGGAGGGGTGTGACCAGTTTCAGGGGTATCTGTTCAGCCGTCCGCTGGAAACCGAAGCCTTCACCCGACTGTTGCAGGAGGCTCCCCGACTCGACGATCCGTGAATCCGCACCGACAGGAATTCACCTGCCGCATACGCATGATTGCCGTCGCGCGCGGGCGGAAAACCTGCTAAAATCCGGATCACATGCTTGAAACGAAACCCGACACAAGGGCCAACAGAGGCACCTCAACAACAGCAAAGAAAGGGACAAAAAACATGCGCAATCGTTCTCGATTCACCCTCTGGTCGGTCGGTGCCCTGCTGGGGATTGGTCTGACGCTGGCCGCGGACCAGGGATGGGCAGCCAACCCCGCTCCCGCTCCTGCTGGACGCGTGACCTTCTCGGAGGATGTGTTCCCCATTCTGCAAAACCGTTGCCTGGAATGTCACAAGACCGGCGCCCCGGGTGTGGCCTTCTCCGGCCTGAACCTGGAAAACTATGAAGGTTTGATGCGGGGTACCCGTTTCGGACCGGTGGTGGTGCCGGGCAATGCCATGGTCAGCAATCTGAACGTGTTGGTGGAAGGTCGGGCCGGCATCCGCATGCCCCACAACCGTAAACGGCTCACCGCCTGCGAAATCGAAATTCTGCGCAATTGGGTCAACCAGGGAGCCAAAAACGACTAATGAAACTGCGCACGGTCGTCATTCCCGTGGCGGGCCTGGGAACCCGTTTTCTGCCCGCCACCAAGACCCTTCCCAAAGAAATGCTTCCGGTGGTGGACAAACCCCTCATCCAGTATGCGGTGGAAGAGGCCTGGGCAGCCGGAATGGAACGGATCGTCTTTGTCACCGGACGGGGCAAGAAAATCCTCGAAGATCATTTTGATCACTCTCCGGAACTGGAGGAGACCCTCATCTCCCGGGGCAAGGACGATCTGCTGGCCGAAGCCCGTTCCACCATTCCGGAGGCGGCAGGCACCTTGCTGTATACCCGTCAGAACCGGCCCCTGGGATTGGGTCACGCGGTGTGGTGCGGTCGCAACGTGGTGGGAGATGAACCCTTCGCGGTGATCCTGCCGGACGACCTGATCGATACCGGCAACCACGAACCGGTTCTGGCCCAGATGGCCCGGGAATTCGAGCGGCGTCAGGCCTCCATCGTGGCGGTGATGCCCGTGGACGCGGAACAGACCAGCAAATACGGCATCGTGGCACCTTTGAACCGGGATGTGGATACCACCGCCGAAGCCAGTCGCTGCATTCAAGTGGAAGGACTGGTGGAAAAACCCCTGGCGGAAGCCGCCCCGTCCAATCTGGCGGTGATCGGTCGCTACATCCTGATGCCGGAAATCTTCCACTACCTGGAACGCCGTCATCAGGGGGTGGGAGGCGAGGTGCAGTTGACCGACGCCATCGCCGCGCTGCTGGAAAAACAGGCGGTATACGCCTATCGTTTCCAGGGCACCCGCTTCGACTGCGGAGACAAGGTGGGCTTCCAGATGGCCAATGTCGCCCTCTCCTTGCAACGCCCCCAGATCCGGGAACGTCTGTTGCCCTTTCTTGGCGAACTGCTTGCCCAAGAGCGTTCATCCCCTCGGCCATAAAAAAGGATTCACACACACATGCGCATCACCATGATCGGTGCCGGATATGTGGGCTTGGTTTCCGGAGCCTGCTTTTCCGAGTTCGGGGTGCAGGTCATCTGCGTCGATTCCGACGAAGAGAAGATCAACCGTCTGCGCCAGGGAATCATCCCGATTTACGAACCGGGACTGGATCGACTGGTGCTGCGCAACGCCCAGGCGGGTCGGTTGGAGTTCACCACCGATCTGGCCTCCGCGGTCGAAAAGAGCGAAGCGGTCTTCATCGCCGTGGGCACCCCGGAACGGCGTGGCGATGGCGCGGCGGATCTGCAATATGTCTTTGCGGCGGCCCGTCAGATCGCACGTCACCTCAAAGGATTCACCGTGGTGGTGACCAAATCCACGGTGCCGGTGGGCACCGGAGCCCGTATCGCCGAAACCATCCGGGCGGAAAACCCCGAGGCCGATTTCGCCATGGCCTCCAATCCGGAGTTTCTGCGGGAAGGGTCCGCCATCGAGGATTTCATGCGACCGGACCGGGTGGTGATCGGTGTGGAGGATTCACGGGCCATCGAGGTGCTCAAAAGCCTCTACCGTCCCCTCTACCTGATCGAAACCCCGATCCTGATCACCAACATTCCCACCGCCGAACTGACCAAATACGCCTCCAACGCCTTTCTGGCCACCAAGATCATGTTCATCAACCAGATCGCCAATCTGTGCGAATCCGTGGGCGCGGATGTGCATCACGTGGCGCGGGGCATGGGGCTGGACCGGCGCATCGGTGGCAAGTTCCTGCATCCGGGTCCGGGATACGGGGGATCGTGTTTTCCCAAGGATACCCAGGCCCTGGTCCACACCTCCGAAGAACACCAGGAGCCGATCACCATCGTCGAGGCGGTGGTGGCGGCCAACGCCCGTCAAAAAAGACGCATGGTGGAAAAAATTCTCCGGGCCGCGGGAGGCGACCTGACAGGCTTGACGGTCGGCGTGCTGGGTCTGACCTTCAAACCCAATACCGACGACATGCGGGACGCCCCATCCCTGGTGATCCTGCCGGAGCTGGTACGGCTGGGAGCCACGGTGATCGCCTTTGATCCGGAAATCCGTGGTCAGGCCAAGGACCACTTCCCCGCGGGAGTCACCTTCGCCACCGACGCCTATACCGCCTGTCGCGAGGTCGATTTGGTGTTGATTCTCACCGAGTGGAACCAGTTCCGCAATCTGGATCTGGCGTCCATCCGTTCCGGCATGCGGGCGCGACCGGATGGACGGTATCTGTTTTGCGATTTTCGCAACATCTACGATCCCGAGCCGATGCGCCGGGCGGGATTTCATTACGTCTGTGTGGGGCGTTGAGCATGAGCACGATCAATCCGTTCATTTTTCGGGAATACGACATTCGGGGCGTCATGGGCCGGGATCTGTCGGTGGCGCTGTTCCGGGATCTCGGTCGCACGTTCGCGGCCCATCTGCGGGCAGAAAGCCATCGGGAAGGGCTGTCCGTGGCGGTGGGACGGGATGGACGTCTGTCGTCTCCCGCCTTGGCGCAGGGATTGATTGAGGGATTGGTGGAAGGCGGCATGCGGGCCATCGACATCGGGTTGGCGCCCACGCCGGCGCTGTATTTCGCCACCTATCACCTGAAAACCGACGCGGGCATCATGATCACCGGCAGTCACAATCCGTCGGATCATAACGGCATCAAGATGATGCGGGCCGGAAAGGCGGTGTTCGGGGCGGAAATCCAGGCGTTGAAACGGCGTCTGGAGGCCGGGGATCATCCGGTTCTGCCGGGAGGAAGCCAGGAAAAACATGATGTTCTGGCCACCTATGTGGAGCGGATCACCGGGGATTTCCAGCCGGGTCGTCCCTTGAAGGTGATTCTGGACTGTGGCAACGGTGCCACCGGCGTGGTGGCCGAAGAAATTTTGCGACGTCTTCCCGGGGTGCATGGGGAAGTGCTGTTCGCGGAAATCGACGGCACCTTTCCTAATCATCATCCGGATCCCACGGAGCCGAAAAATCTGGTGGCCATGGCGGAGCGCATGCGGGCCACGGGGGCGGAACTGGGCATCGCCTTCGACGGTGACGGGGATCGGATCGGGGCCATGGATGCCAAGGGTCGCATTCTGTGGGGGGACATGCTGATGATCCTGTTCGCCCGGGACATTCTGGCGAAGGATCCGGGAGCGGCGGTGATCGGGGATGTGAAATGTTCCCAACGGCTGTTCGACGCGGTGGCCAAGGCCGGGGGCGAGCCGATCATGTGGAAGACCGGTCACTCCCTGATCAAGAACAAAATGCGGGAAACCGGCGCGCCGCTGGCGGGTGAGATGAGCGGCCATCTGTTTTTCGCGGATCGCTATCATGGATTCGACGACGCCTTGTATGCGGCCATGCGGCTTTTGGAGTTGGCCGTGGCCCGGAACGGGGCGTTGATGGACGAACTGGCGGACCTGCCGGAGACCTTCGCCTCGCCGGAGTTGCGCATTCCCTGCCCCGACGAACAGAAATTCGCCATCATGGAGCGGATTCTGGTCCGGTTGCGGGATGCGGGGGCGGATCTGAACGACATCGACGGCGCCCGGGTACGGGTGGCGGACGGCTGGTGGTTGCTGCGTGTTTCCAACACGCAACCGATTCTGGTGGCCCGGGCCGAAGCGCAAAGTCAGGAGCGGCTGATGGCCATTCTGACAGATCTGGCGGGTCTGCTGGCCGCGGAAGGGGTCGCTTTCCCGGCATGGAAACCCGCGTGAATCGAGGCGGGGGGGTGATGTCCGGTCTGGAGGTGACGCTGGCGGGTCTGACCCTGGCCAATCCGGTGGTGTTGCTGTCCGGCTGCGCAGGGTTCGGAGAAGAACTGGCGGGGGTGGAGGGTTTCGATTTCTCCCAGGTGGGGGCCATCTGTCTGAAGGGGACCACCCTCAATCCCAAAGAAGGCAATCCTCCCCCGCGGGTGGCGGAAACTCCCGCGGGCATGCTCAACGCCATCGGTTTGCAAAATCCCGGCGCGCGGCATGTGGCGGAGGTGATCTGGCCCCGCATTCAGCATTGGCCCACCCGTTTCATCGCCAACATCGCCGGTTCCACGGTGGAGGAGTACGCCGAGGTGGCGCGGGTGTTCGACGCCACGGGAGTGGCGGCCATCGAGATCAACATCTCCTGTCCCAATGTGAAAGAGGGAGGGGTGGCCTTCGGTTCGGATCCGGTGATGGCGGCACGGGTGGTGGCAGGGGTACGGCGGGCCACGAACAAGCCGATCATCACCAAGTTGTCCCCCAATGTCACCGACATCCGGGTGGTGGCCCGGGCGGTGATCGAAGCCGGGACCGATATCATCTCGGCGGTCAACACCTTCATGGGCATGGCGGTGGATTGGCGTTCCGGGCGTCCGATTCTGGGCAACATTCAGGGGGGATTGTCGGGGGCGGCCATCAAGCCCGCGGCCTTGTTGCAGGTGTGGCGGGTGCATGAAGTGGCGGCGCCTTTGGGGATTCCGATCATCGGTCAGGGGGGAATCGGCACGGCCCGGGATGCGGTGGAATTTCTGATGGTGGGAGCCATGGCGGTGGGAGTGGGCACGGCGTTGTTCCAGTCGCCGCTGGTGGCCGGAGAGATTGTCGCCGGGTTGAAAGCCTATCTTCAGGAGCGGGGTTTGGATTCCCCCGCGCAACTGACCGGAACCCTCCAACCCCACCCAACCTGAAATCCATCCCACTATTGAAAAAAAAGAAGGGGTCTGGGGAATTCATTCCCCAGGACTTTGCCTTTCAAGCCTTTCAAGCCTTTCATTTTTTAATTCTTTCATCTTTTGCCTGTTGCGCGCTTTCACAAAAAGCTGGTTTCGCGCCTTTCGCGAAACCAGCACGGCGCGCATCAAGCCAGAATCAAAAGCAACACCCTGGGGGATGAATCCCCCAGAACCCCTCTTTTTTTTCAATGGGTTGCCAACCTCGGACACACGCCATGAACATTCTGCTCGCCGAACCACGGGGATTTTGCGCCGGAGTGGAACGGGCCATCGCCATCGTCGAACGGGCCTTGGAAACCTTTCATCCGCCGATTTATGTGCGTCACGAAATCGTCCACAACCGTTGGGTGGTGGAATCGCTGAAAAAAAAAGGCGCGGTCTTCGTTCACGAACTGGACGAGGTGCCGGATGGAGCGGTGGCGATCTTTTCGGCCCACGGGGTCTCCAAACAGGTCAAAGAAGAGGGCCGCCAACGTCCATTGCGCATTCTGGACGCCACCTGTCCGCTGGTGGACAAGGTTCACCGGGAGGCGGAACGACGGGACCAGGAGGGCCGACAGGTGATTCTGATCGGCCACAAGGGTCATCCGGAAGTGGAAGGGACCATGGGCCAACTGCCGCCAGGGCGCATGACCGTGGTCAGCTGCACGGAAGAACTCGACGCCCTGCCCTTCGGACCCGACACCCCGACCGCCTACGTCACCCAGACCACCCTGTCCATGGACGAAACCGCCTCGGTCATCCAGGGGCTGAAACAACGCTTTCCGGACATTCTGGGACCAACCCGGGAAGACATCTGCTACGCCACCCAGAACCGTCAGAACGCGGTCAAATCCCTGGCGCAACAGTGTGATTTGATCTTCGTGCTGGGAGCGCCCAACAGCAGCAACTCCAACCGTCTGCGGGAAGTGGCGGAACGGGCCGGAACCCGTGCCTATCTGATCGAATCGGCGCAAGACGTTCAGGAAGCGTGGCTGGAAGGGGTCCGGCAACTGGGGGTGACCGCCGGAGCCTCGGCGCCGGAAATCCTGGTGGACGAACTGCTGCAACGGTTGCAGCCCCACATCGACCGGGTGGAGACCCTGGCGGTCTCCAAGGAAACCCTGGTCTTTCCCTTGCCCAAAGAGTTGGCACGACCATGAAGACTTGACTTGTCACCCACGAAGGGATCATAAGAAGGTCGGCCCCGACAAGGCCGATTCATCGATCCATGACCCCTTTTTTGCAAGGCAGATCATCCCATGGCGGACGAAACCTCCCCGACCCCCGGTCAACCGGCCTTTCACGTCGAAAAGCTCTATCTCAAGGATCTCTCCTTCGAGAGCCCCAACACCCCGGAAATGTTCCGCGAAGCCGGAGAGCCCCAGATGGAATTCCAACTGGAAACCAATGCCCTCCAAAAAGGACCGGAACACTTCGAAGCGATCCTGCATGTGACCGTAAAGGTCCATTTGAAGGAAAACGTGCTGTTTTTGGTGGATGTGACCTATGGCGGGCTGTTTTTGTTGCGCAACATTCCCCGGGAACACATCGCCCCCACCCTGGGAATCGAATGCCCCAACATTCTGTTTCCCTATGTGCGCCATCTGGTCTCCGCGCTGGTGACCGAAGGGGGTTTCAAACCCGTGGTGCTGGATCCGATCAATTTTGTGGCGCTGTATCAACAACAGCTCCAGCAGCAGGCACGTCAACAGGCTACGGCAGAGGCGTGAGGGATTTCAGGATGGTGTCAGGAGGCCGCCCGACCGTGATGAACCGTCACCACGGTCGTGATGCCTCCGCGCACGTTGAAAGCACCCGTGACGGTCATGGAACGAGGAGCCACCGCAGCCACCAGATCATCCAGGATGCGATTGGTCACCGCCTCGTGAAACGCCCCCTGATCCCGATAGCTCCACAGGTAGATCTTGAGGGATTTCAGCTCCACGCACCTAGCGTCCGGGATGTAGGAGATGCGAATCTCCGCGAAATCCGGCTGCCCGGTTTTGGGGCAGACGCAGGTGAACTCCGGACAGGTCATGTCGATCCGGTAGTCACGATTCGGGTTGGGATTGGGAAAGGTATCGATGGTCATGGGGGTGTTTTTGTAAGGCAATCGGATCCACATGTCAATCATTTGTTGCAAGGATTTTGTCCATGATTGACGGTCTGACCACTCCACCCCCATGAAAAATGGAGCGGAAACGGTTTTGTGCCTGACATTTCGTCGCGATCCCATTATGTTACATGGAATGGCACACCCCTGGCATGACACCGGGCTATAAGGGATACAAATCCATGAGAGCCACCATGCGACATCTTATCAACGCCATCAGCGGCGCACTTCGTTATTTGGGCGCTCTGCCGTCGCGTCTGCTTTCGGCCAGCACCGGAGTGCTGATGACCGCCGGCATTGCCTGGCTGGTGGTCATGGCCCCGCCCATGCCCGCGCCTTCGTCTCCGCAACCGGAACCGGTCACCACCGGCTCCACGCCATCGGCTGCGCCCCTGGTCACCGCCTCGACTCCGGCGGAGCTTCCGACGCCCACCATCGCCGCCCCTCCGCCCCCCACCACCCTGCCCGACGCCCCCACCGGGGATACCCTGCTGCTGCGGGTGGAGACCAAACCCCAGGGGGCCACCATCGTTCTGGACGGCCAAAAACTGGGCATCACCCCCTTCACCGTGGGACGGGTCAAAACCGGTTATCACGCCCTGCGCCTGGAAATGGACAACTACAGCCCGGTCTCTTTTGACCTGGACCTCAACGAAGACACGGTGGTGGACCTGACCCTGGACACCATGCCCACGCCGCCACCTCCCCCCACAGCGCTGCGCAAACCCCGCGGCGGAGAAGAGACCGAGCCTGCCCCCGCCTCCGAATCCAAGGAAGTGGTGGCCTCGTTGACCCCGGCGGTCACCTCCGACGCCCGCGCCAACGACGCTCCCCCGGAATCCGGCGGCGCCAAACCGGCACCGGCTCCCACCGAACAGGAACGCAAACAAAAACAACGGGAAGAGGCCACCTGGCTGAAAGAGGCGGCTCAACACCTCAAGGCCGACCGTCTCACCCGTCCCAAAGGCAACAACGCCCTGGAACTCTATCGGAAACTGCTGGAGTCCGACACCCTGCGCCCGGAGGCCGAAGCGGGCATCCGTCGCGTCTCCGGACGTCTGCTGGCTCTGGGCCGGGAAGACCTGGAAGCGTGGCGACTGATCCAACCCAAAGAGGGCAACGCCCTGGAACGGTTCCGGGCGGTCCTCTCCCTGGATGGGGACAACATCGAAGCCAAAGCCGGTCTGGAAGAGATCGTGGATCGTTTCTTGAGTCTGGCGCAACGCTACGCCAACGATCCGGACAAGGCCCAGGAGTACCTGCGACAGGCGGAATCGATCCTGCCGGGGGGACCCCGCATCACCGAAATCCGCTCCTCCCTGTTCGGACAGGCGCAAAAGGTCGATTCCAATGGACCAGCCACCGCTCCCAACTGAAAGGGAGTCCGGCCACCGGGCAGTCGAAAAACTGGCAGATTCCCAGTGAAAGGATTATAGTCACATCACAAGGTCGGCATGCCGCAGCCTCAGCGACCCGGCCCAATCCCCAATCAACAGCCGATTGCCCAGGATGCCCACTGTGAACAACCTGCGAATCCTGCTTCTGGCGGCACTGGCCGTCTTTGTGGTCGGAGAGTTTCTGAACCAACGGGAATCCGATAGCATCTCTTCGGATACCCTCTTCACCCTGGCCTTTCTCGCCTACATCTGGCATGTGTTGAGCCGCAACCGGGGCGCCACGCCCCCCACCCGCAACACCCCCACCCCGGAATCGACCGAACCCGCCACCACCCTCTCCTCCCCGGCGGCGGCCCCACCCGTGCCGACGCCATCCCGTGGCTTTTTCGCGTCGATGCCGATCCGTCCCGCCTCGGGCCGGATGATCCAGCACAAGCTTCCCTGGTCGGTGGTGGATCAAGGCCAACCCGTGGGTCAATTCCGCCATGTACCGATTCCGGCCTGGATCCGCACCTCGGATAACCGTCACGCCGACTACGCGGGCATCGCCCTGACCCCTCCCCCGGATGGATGCGTCTGCCTGGAGATCCCGGATCAGGCGGAATTGATCCTGCCTCCCGGACTGGTCTACGCCATTCGTTCATGAGTACGCCTCCACATACCCCGGCCATGGCCCAGTATCTGGCCATCAAGGCCGATCATCCGGGCATGCTGCTGTTTTACCGGATGGGGGATTTTTACGAACTGTTCTTCGATGACGCCAAGGAGGCGTCGGAAATCCTGGATGTCGCGTTGACCCAGCGGGGACTTTCGGCGGGGGAGCCGGTACCCATGGCGGGCGTTCCGGCCCGGGCCCTGGATGAATACCTGAAAAAAGCGGTCCTGGCGGGTCGCAAGGTGGCCATCTGCGAACAGATGGAACCCCCCGGTACCAGCAAAGGTCCACTGCGTCGGGCCGTGGTGCGGGTGGTGACCCGGGGGACCCTGACCGAAGAAACCCTGCTCGCTCCCCGTCAAGACAACTTTCTGGTGGCCCTGTGCCCCCCCCTCGACCGGACCGGAACACGCCGGAAAACCACCGGCGACGTGGGTGTAGCAGCGCTGGAGTTGTCCACGGGTCAATTCCAGGTGGGTGCCCCCGGCTCCTGGGATGAGGCGGCGGCGGCCCTGTCGGCGTTGAATCCGGCGGAGATCCTGCTGCCCCGGGGATGGGAGCCCCCCGAAGCCCTGATCCCGTGGCCGGAACGGATCACCCGACGTGCGGAATGGGTATTCGATCCCCTGCAAGCCGCCAACGCTCTGAAAGACCATTTCCGCGCCGCCACCCTGGATGGATTCGGCATTGGGGACTCACCGGTCTGCGTGGCGTCCGCCGGGGCGTTGATCCACTACTGCCGGGAGACCCAGCAGGGTGCCTTGGTCCATGTGACCGGCCTGACCCGCACCCGCTCCAACGAGGTAATGATCCTGGACGACGCCTGCCGGCGCAATCTGGAAATCAATGCCACCTTGCGCAACGGCGAACGCCGGGGAAGCCTGCTGGGGGTGCTGGATGTGACCGCCACCCCCATGGGCGGACGACTGCTTTCCCAGTGGCTGAACCATCCGTTGCAGGACGCGGCCCGGATCCGCGCCCGTCAGGCGGGCGTGGCCCGACTGCTGGCAGACCACGCGGCGCGGGACACCATCCGGGAGGAACTCAGAGGGGTCCACGACCTGGAACGGCTGGTGGGTCGGGTGGCCATGGGACGGGCTTCGCCACGGGATCTGGGGGCGTTGCGGGACACCTTGTCCCGGCTGCCCGCGCTGGTGGCCCTGGTGCCCACGGCAGAACCAACCGCCATCCAGTTGCTGGCACTCGTCCAGCAGCTCACCGGCCACGAAATCCTGCGACAACGACTGACCGCCACCCTGACCGAATCCCCCCCATTGCGCCTGGCCGACGGTGGCGTGATCGCAGCCGGGGTCCATGAGGAGCTGGACCAGTGCCGTCTGCTGGCCGTGGACGGCAAAGGGGTACTGGGAGAGCTGGAAAAACGGGAACGGGAACGCCTCGGCATCGCGTCTCTCAAGATCAAGTTTCATCAAAGTTTCGGCTACACCCTGGAGGTGCCCCGCACCCAGACCGCCAAGATCCCCTACGACTACCGCATCCAGCAGACCATGACCAACTCGGTGCGTTATGTCACGCCGGAACTCAAGGAACTGGAAGAAAAAATCCTCAACGCCGAAGAGCGCATGACCGCCTTAGAGGCGGAACTGTTCGCCCGACTGCTGGCGGAGGTGGCGGAGGAAACCCCGGGATTGCAACGCTGCGCCCAGGCGCTGGCCACCCTGGATGTGCTGGCGGCCTTCGCCCATCTGGCGGAACGCCACGACTACCGCTGTCCGGAGATCAACTCCGGAAACGGCATTCACATCCGGAACGGACGCCATCCGGTGGTGGAAAGCCTGAATCCACGGGAGTTCACCCCCAACGACACCCACCTGGATGCGGATGACAAACGGGTGGCCCTGATCACCGGCCCCAACATGGGGGGCAAATCCACCTTCATGCGTCAGACCGCCTTGATCACCCTCATGGCCCACACCGGCTGTTTCGTCCCGGCGGAAGAGGCCCGCATCGGCCTGACCGACCGGATCTTCACCCGTGTGGGGGCGGCGGACGATCTGGCCGGAGGACAATCCACCTTCATGGTGGAGATGACCGAGACCGCCTATATTCTCAATCATGCCACCACCCGTTCCCTGGTGATCCTGGATGAAATCGGACGCGGCACCTCCACTCTGGATGGTCTGGCCATCGCCTGGGCCGTGGTGGAACGGATCCACTCCGCGATCCGCTGCCGCACCCTGTTCGCCACCCATTTCCACGAATTGACCCAACTGGAGTCCCTGCTGCCCGGACTGTTCAATCTCACCGTGGCCATCAAGGAGACCCATGACGGCATTCTCTTTCTGCACACCATCGCACCCGGAGCCGCAGACCGCTCCTACGGCATCCACGTGGCCCAGTTGGCCGGCCTGCCCCGTTCGGTGACGGAACGAGCCAGCGAAATTCTCACCCGTCTGGAGTCCGTCGCCCCGCAACACCGTCCGGCAACGATACCCCCTCCCCCGGCCCAACGCCAACTTAACCTGTTCAACGATCCGGATCCCCCTTTGGTACGGGAACTCAAAGCCATGGATATCGACGCCTTCTCCCCGCGTCAGGCCCTGGAGGCGTTGTACCGGCTCAAAAAAATGATCCCCCATTGAACCAAACAAAAAGGGGATTTGGAGACCCCATCTCCAAATCCCCTTTTTCATTCGACTCGCATGCATCATCCCCCTGGCGACACACCATCCCATGGTGTCGCCAGGGTTTCACACCGTTTTCAGACAGCGCTGCCGAAGAGCATCCCCTCCAGATCACGCATTTGCTTGACCAGATCCACCATGCGTTCGCCAGGAAGCTGACGAATGATGTTCTCGGTCCCCTGATCCACCACCGACACCACCACCTGCTTGAGCTCCCGGTCCATTCCAAAACGCAAACTGTTGAAACCGCTCAAGGATTGAGTAATCTCCTCCGCCAGTCCCTTGAGGGACAGCTTGCGCGTCTCTTCCGGACGCACTTCCGCCGCCGCCAGGGACTTTTCCGCCTCGTATAGACTGTTATCGAACACACTGCTGGTCCGATAACGACCGGGAGTGACACTGGCTGATCGCAGCCTGCTTTCCACCCGATCTCGCGATCCTCCGACATCCAGAGTGTTGACAATGCTTTCCATGGTACGCTCCGTTCCTACTTCAGGAGTTGCAGCGCGATTTGCGGTTGCTGATTGGCCTGGGCCAGGATGGCCGTGCCCGCCTGTTGCAGAATCGAATTGCGGGTCAGGTTGGCCGACTCCGCCGCGATGTCCGCATCCATGATCCGGGAACGGGAGGCGGAGGTGTTCTCCGACACGTTGGACAGATTGGCGATCACCGCCTCAAAACGATTCTGGAACGCTCCCAGATGGGCACGGATGTCCGACACCGAATCCAACGCACTGTCCAGGGTATCGATGGCCGTGTTCGCCAGAGCATTGGTGGACACCACGATGGCGTTGACACCCAACTTGGTGGCCGTGGCCCCCTTCACGCTCATCGAAATGTTCTGGTCCTTGTCCGCCCCCACATGAAAGACACGGGCCGTCTCCCAGTCGCCGTTCAACAGGCTTTGATTGTTGAACTCCGTCTGATCGGCGATGCGGGTGATCTCCAGGGCCAACTGGTCGATCTCTTTTTGGATGTCGGTACGATCCGTGGTGGTCAACGTATCGTTGGCCGCCTGCACCGCCAATTCACGCATCCGTTGCAAGCCGTTGCTGGTTTCATCCAGAGCGCCTTCTGCCACCTGCATCATCGAAATGCTGTCATTGGCATTGCGGGTCGCCTGGTTGATCCCACGAATCTGGGCCGTCATCCGGGTGGCGATGGTCAGACCCGCCGAGTCATCCTTGGCACTGTTGATCCGCAGACCAGACGAAAGACGCTGAAACGTGGTGCTCAACGACCGGGTGGTACCGTCCAGCTTGCGTTGGGCGTTCAAGGCGGCAATATTGGTGTTGATGCTGATTGACATGATTCTTCTCCCTTTGGAAACAAATCATTTGTTTCCAAAACAAAACCAACAAAGGTCCATCCATGGAAAAAAGATGGGCTGTTCTTTTTAACGGGTCAGCCCGGCCCGCTTGCTCCCGGACCCCCGACAGGACAACCTGCCACTGTCGGGGGTATCGGTCTGGATAAAACTTAACGCAGCAACTGCAACGCGATCTGCGGTTGCTGATTGGCCTGGGCCAGGATGGCCGTGCCAGCCTGTTGCAGAATCGAATTGCGGGTCAGGTTGGCCGACTCCGCCGCGATGTCCGCATCCATGATCCGGGAACGGGAAGCCGAGGTGTTCTCCGACACGTTGGACAGATTGGCGATCACCGCCTCAAAACGATTCTGGAACGCTCCCAGATGGGCACGGATGTCCGACACCGAATCCAACGCACTGTCCAGGGTATCGATGGCCGTGTTCGCCAGGGCATTGGTGGACACCACAATGGCGTTGACACCCAGTTTGGCGGCCGTGGCCCCCTTCACGCTCATCGAAATGTTCTGGTCCTTGTCCGCTCCCACATGAAAGACCCGGGCCGTCTCCCAGTCGCCGTTCAACAGGCTTTGATTGTTGAATTCGGTCTGAGAGGCGATGCGGGTGATTTCCAAAGAGAGCTGATCGATCTCCGACTGGATGTCATTCCGATCCGTGGTGGTCAACGTATCGTTGGCCGCCTGCACCGCCAGTTCACGCATCCGCTGCAAACCGTTGCTGGTCTCCTCCAAAGCACCTTCCGCCACCTGCATCATCGAAATGCTGTCATTGGCATTGCGGGTCGCCTGGTTGATGCCGCGAATCTGAGCCGTCATCCGGGTGGCGATGGTCAAACCGGCCGCGTCATCCTTGGCACTGTTGATCCGCAGACCCGAAGAGAGTCTCTGGAACGTGGTGCTCAACGATCTGGTGGTCCCGTCCAACTTGCGTTGGGCGTTCAAGGCGGCAAGATTGGTATTGATGCTGAAAGACATGGTTTCCTCCATTGAAACGAATCATTCGTTTCGGATCAAAAAATACTCCATCCGTCCCTGGCAAGAATGTGGGGCGCTCTTTTCAACGGGCCGCCCCAACCCGCAGATCCTCATGAAACCTTCAACCCGATAGAAAATGGGCAGCGGGTCGGATCACCCGCGACACCCTCTTGAAACACTCACTTCCGTGACCACTCCAACGCAACCCCGCCTTACTTCAACAGTTGCAGCGCAATCTGCGGTTGCTGATTGGCCTGGGCCAGAATCGCCGTACCCGCTTGCTGCAAGATGGTATTCCGGGTCAACTCCGCGCTTTCGTTGGCGATATCCGCATCCGTGATCCGCGAACGGGCCGCGGAGGTGTTCTCCGACACGCATCATCGTGAGTGTGTCGGCAG